>JAESTR010000078.1 GCA_016763495.1 Kordiimonadaceae bacterium | reverse complement strand
GTATAGGTAGGTGTTACCTCTATACGAGCTTCGCCGCCTGCTTTTACAGCACCCTTGGTCCGTTCTTTAAGAATATGTACTCGGCGGATAACACCAAGGTCCAACAGTGATAACGCAGGCACCTCAGGGTCTGGCACATCGGCCAGCGCATCCCACACAGCACGCTCTTCAGGTGAACAATTGCGCTGTTCAGGGCGCATATTTTCTGTGGGATCATCTGGTGTATGGACAAGGCTCACCATTACCAGGCAGCACCAGCGGTGGTAGGATATGCTCGCTGTAAAAACTGCATTTCGCACAACATTAGGCCTAGGTGCTCTGAATGATGTCCATCATGGCGGCTGCCAAATTGACGCGCATTTTTTTCAGGCATACTAAGTCCAGCATCGCTAAGAATACCGGCGAGCTCTTGCTTCCATGCCTGTTCAAGGGAGTTAGAAGAAGCAGCGATACCTTCGTCAGCCAGTGCCTGCTCCCAATCCGTGGTTTCAAACAGCTCCGGCACAAAACGCCAAAACATATCAAACCCGCGCTGAATACGGCCTTTGCTTTCGTCCGTACCTTGGCCCAAACGAATAGTCCATTCCGCAGCGAACCGCCGGTGGTAAGACAATTCTTTCAAAGCCTTGCTGGCTATATCAGCTAGCTGTGTATCTTTGGAGTTTTGCAGGACTTCATACCGGCTATATTGGTACAGGCTGAACATCAACATACGGGCGATGGTGACGCCCCAATCATCATTTGGTTGCTCAACCAGCCAGTGATTACGAAACTCGTGCGCATCCCGCAAGAAAGCAAGGTCGTCTTCACTGCGGCCTTTTCCTTCAAGCTTGGCAGCGTATGCCAGCAGCAAGTCTGCTTGCCCAAACAGGTCAAGCGAGAAGTTAGAAGCCGCCATATCCAGCTCGTTGCTCGGGCATTTACTCAGCCATTCACTCCACCGCTGGGCCATTACCAGCGCATCATCACCGAGGCCCAATACATATTGGAACAAAGGGTTTTCATTTGTTGCATAGGTGCGTGTCATCATAGCGTCCTACATTTTACCTATTTCATCAGGGATATCGTAGAAGGTCGGGTGACGATAAATTTTATCAGCAGCAGGGCCAAACAGTGCGTCGCCTTCTGCCGGGTCAGAGGCAACGATGTCTTTCGCCAGCACCACCCACAAGCTTTCGCCTTCGCTGCGCCGGGTATAAAGGTCTCGCGCATTTTCCATGGCCATGCGCCCATCAGCCGCATGCACACTGCCTACATGTTTGTGCGACAAGCCGCGCTTTGAGCGAATAAACACTTCATATAAGTCCCAAACGTTTGTTTTCGGCTCTTTAACTTTAGGCTCTTTCGCCACGGGCTTTTCCTTTTTAGTCATTATTCCGCCGCCTGAATTGCAGTGTTGCGCTGTTTACTGGCGTAAGCATTGGCTGCGTCACGGACCCACGCGCCATTGTCTCGTGCCTGCGTGCGAGCATCAATACGGTTTGACGCACATACACCGCCACCAGACACCACCGCGTAAAATTCATCCCAATCAAGCTCGCCAAAATCATAATGGCCTGTTTCTTCGTTCTTCTTAATCTGCTCTGGAATTTTGATACCCAAAAACTCAGCTTGAGGAATTGTCGCATCTACAAAACGCTGTCGCAGTTCATCATTAGAAAAACGCTTTATTTTCCATTTCATGCTTTTGGAACTATTCAACGAGGCTGCGTCCGGAGGGCCAAACATCATGAGCGACGGCCAGAACCAACGGTCAAAACTATCCTGCACCATTTGCCTCTGTGCATCAGTGCCTTTCACCATTTTATTGAGACCATCAAAGCCTTGCCTCTGGTGAAAACTCTCTTCTTTACAGACCTTAATCATCGCCCGTGCGTAGGGGCCGTACGAACAGCGGCACAAGGGTATTTGATTGGTGATAGCCGCGCCATCAACGAGCCAGCCAATAGTGCAAACGTCTGCCCAACTTGTTGTCGGGTAATTAAAAATAGTTGAGTATTTTGCGCGCCCATCGAGTAGTTGTTCAACAAGTTCATCGCGCGGCGTGCCAAGTGTTTCTGTGGCGCTATATAAGTACAAACCATGCCCAGCCTCGTCTTGTACTTTGGCGATCAAAATCATTTTGTTTTTCAGCGTTGGTGCACGTCCGACCCAACCACCTTCCGGCAACATACCCACAATTTCAGAATGCGCATGCTGGGACATCTGCCTGATAAGTGTTTTACGGTAAGCCTCAGGCATATAGTCTTTAGGCTCGATGTAATCATCTGCATCGATACGCGCCTGAAAAGCAGCGTCCAGCGCCGCGATGTCTGCGCTGACAGGAGCTTTATTCAGTTTGGCATCTCTGGCTTTTTCTTCAGCCGATCGCAAGTCAGTGGTATACATAGGGGCTTCCCGCTTTCCAACATGCACTTATCGCCCACTAGGCGAAGCAGCGTTATAGCAGGATTATATAATTAACCGACCGGACGGTCAATGAATACCTTTAAGAATCTTCCCCAGCTATTCTGAATGTCACTTAAAGGTAGGCAACCAGCTATAGTTCCCGCATTATCTAAGCTGATTATTTGGTGTTTTAATGTAATATTGCAGCATGACATCAGGAAGGTAGCGCCGCAAACTGATCTATAAATCTCTTAAATCAAACACGCGTTTTGCTTTGCCTTCTGAGCGTGGCACACCACCCGGTTCTAATACTTGCACCACGGATGAAACACCCAGTCTCGTTTTTATAGAGACGGACAAGTCATTAGCGGCTGCTTTCCTGACCGCACGATCCGCAGCATCAGGCGTGCCCTCAGCAACAACTGTAAGCGTATCAAGCGTGCCTTCTCGTCTAATCTCGCAGAAATAATGTGGTGCTAAACGTACATCTTGGCAGATCAATTCTTCAATCTGCATCGGAAAAACATTCACGCCGCGGATGATCATCATATCATCAGAGCGACCAGTGATACGGGCCATACGGCGCATACTACAAGCTGTTGGCGGCAATAGCCTTGTTAGATCCCTCGTACGATAGCGAATAATGGGAAAGGCCTCTTTAGTAAGGGACGTGAATACAAGCTCGCCCTCTTCTCCGTCTGGCAAAACAATTCCCGTTTCCGGGTCTATGATTTCAGGGAAAAAATGATCTTCCCACAGTGTTAAGCCATCCTTCGTGCTGGCAAATTCCTGCCCCACGCCGGGGCCAATCACTTCTGACAAGCCATATATATCGACGGCGGTTAGGTCAAAACGCTCTTCAATTTCCGCGCGCATCTGCTCAGTCCACGGCTCAGCACCGTGGATGGCTATCTTTAGCGACGTCGAGCGCGGGTCAATGCCGGCAGCCTCAAAGCTTTCTGCCAGCGACAGCATATAGCTTGGCGTAACCATAATGATCGTTGGTTTAAAGTCCATAATCAGCTGGACCTGCCGCTCAGACCCGCCGCCTGAAACAGGCACAACCATACAGCCAAGTTTTTCAGCACCGTAATGAGCGCCGAGGCCGCCAGTGAATAGCCCGTAGCCGTAAGCAATATGGACTATATCTTTGGCCGTACCGCCTGCCGCACGAATGCAGCGAGCAACCACATCAGCCCACATATCCACATCATTTTTTGTGTAAGTAACAACGGTCGCTTGTCCCGTTGTGCCAGAGGATGCGTGCGTGCGCACAACATCTTCCATTGGAACAGCCGTCAAACCGAAAGGGTAATTATCTCGCAAATCCGGTTTACCGATAAAAGGGAAGCGCGCGAGATCATCTAGGGATTGAATGTCCTCAGGGTGCACACCAGCAGCGTCAAAGCTGGCTTTATAGTGGGCTACATTGTCGTACGCGTGGCGAACAGACCATTTCAGGCGCTCCAGCTGAAGGGCAGCAATCTCTTCGCGTGGTGCGTAAATAATGTCATCAAATTTGCTGCCCATCGTGTTTCCTTGTTAAGTGACCCGCTCGATCACCATAGCAATGCCCTGCCCCACACCAATACACATGGTGCAAAGTGCGTACTTGCCTTGCCTACGCTCTAGCTCCCGCGCAGCGGTGTACACAATACGTGCACCGCTCATGCCAAGCGGATGACCAAGTGCAATAGCCCCGCCGTTTGGGTTTACATGCTCTGCATCGTCAGCGAGGCCAAGATCACGCATAACAGCCAGCCCTTGGGCAGCAAATGCTTCGTTCAACTCAATCACATCCATGTCGTCGATGGTTAGACCAAGATTTGACAGCAGCTTTTTACTAGCCGGTGCGGGGCCAAAACCCATGATGCGGGGCGGCAAACCAACAACCGCTGTGCCCAACACTTTTGCTTTTGGTGTCAGCCCGTATTTCTCAACCGCCTCTTTTGACGCGATGATAACAGCAGCAGCACCATCGTTAATGCCAGAAGCATTGCCTGCCGTTACAGTGCCGCCTTCACGGAACGGCGTTGGTAATTTGGCCAATTTTTCGGCCGTTGTGCCTGCGCGCGGGTGTTCATCCACTGCAAACATCTTTTTTTCTTTACGGCTGATGCGCACTTCGATGGGTGCAATTTCACCATCAAAGAAACCATTTTCCTGTGCTGCAATCGCTTTCGCTTGTGAGCGGGCTGCAAAGGCATCTTGATCTTCACGGGAAACGCCAAAATCTTCAGCAACGTTTTCTGCTGTTTCAGGCATGCTTTCAGTGCCCCACTCCGCAGTCATCTTTTTGTTAACGAAGCGCCAGCCCATTGTGGTGTCAAACACCTCGTTGGCACGGGAAAAGGCCGAGGTTGCTTTCGGCATCACAAACGGGCCACGGGTCATATTTTCTACCCCGCCTGCAATCACAACCTCAGCTTCACCGCATTTAATTGCTCTAGCAGCCATTGAGATTGCATCCATGCCAGAACCGCACAAACGGTTAATGGTCGTGCCCGGCACGCTGTCACCGTATCCCGCCAGCAAAGACGCCATACGCGCCACATTCCGGTTATCATCACCAGCTTGGTTAGCACAGCCTAAAATCAAGTCATCAATCGCTTCAGCGGGCAAATTGGGGTTGCGCTCACGCAGGGCTGCCAGCACATGAGCGGCTAAATCATCTGCCCGCACGCCTGACAAACTGCCCGCAAAACGGCCAATGGGTGTTCTAATGCCATCACAAATAAAAGCTTCAGTCATATCGTCCTCCAAACATAAGCCTAACGGCCCTTGAATACCGGTTTTCGCTTTTCCAGAAAAGCAGCTACACCTTCTGCATAATCATCAGAAAAGCCACACTTCTGCATATATGCTCGCTCAACCTCAAGCTGGTCATCCAGCTCATTTGCATGAGAAACATGTAGAGCCTTTTTGGTGTAAGCCAAGCCCATGGTTGGTTTTTTTGCAAGCATTTCAGCCAATTTACGCACTTCGCCTAGTAATTCATCAGCGGGCCAAGCTTGGTATATCATGCCCATCTCAACTGCTTCGGGTGCCAGCACCGGACGTGCCGTGAATATCAGTGCTTTAGCAGTCGCTAACCCTACCAGACGCGGCAGAATAAACGTGCCACCTGCATCAGGAATTAAGCCAATATTTGAATATACCTGCACAAATTTTGCCTGCTCGGCGGCCAGAACCATATCACAACATAAAGCGAGGTTAGCACCCGCGCCTGCCGCCACACCGTTAACCGCAGCGATTGTCGGAAGCGCCAAATTATACAGCCGCTTCATCAGCGGATTATAGCCTTTGCCAACAGTCTCACCCAAATCACGCGGGCCGTCACCCGGTGATACCGCCCTGTCATTCAAGTCTTGCCCAGGGCAAAAACCACGGCCTTCACCCGTAAGCACCATACAGCGAATGGTGTCATCACTTTCGGTGATATCCAGCGCAGCGTTCAGCTCAGTCAACATGAGCGTGGTGATCGCGTTCAGTTGGTCTGGGCGATTAAGCGTGATCCAGCCAACACCGTTCACGGCCTCAAATTTAATGGTTTCAAAGGGCATATAGCTCACTTTCAATC
>JAESTR010000008.1 GCA_016763495.1 Kordiimonadaceae bacterium | reverse complement strand
TGTTTTATTAGCTAAACGAGCTTACCGCGCAGGTGGCGGCGGCACTTCATTGCTGCTTGGAAATTACAGCTACTCTCCTGAATTTGCTTGGACTTACGAAGCTGGCTTCCGTAAGAAGTTTTGGGGCGGAAAGGTATTTGTAAGCTCCAATATTTACTACACAGACTGGACCGACCTGCAAACGCGGGAGGCTATACCAGCCTCAAACGGGGACGGTTTTATTAATAATGCGTCAGATGCGAATCTGAAGGGCTTTGAGTTTGAAGTAACGGCTACACCAAATGAGGCTTGGCGGTTATTTGCAAACTTAGGGTATGCAGACACTGAATTTGTGGATTACGTGAATACATTGGGCGAAGACTTTAGCGGAAACCAATTCGCGGGATCCGCTCGTTGGACTATTGCTGGTGGTGTTAGTTGGAACCAGCCAGACAGCGGTCTATTTGCACAGATGGACGGCAACTATGCGAGTGGTGCTCCGGATAATTTACGGAATTCCGCCTTTTCAGATGGTCGTGTGCTGTTTAATGCCCGAGTTGGTTATGAGTGGGAAAATTATACAATCAGCGCGTTCGTACGTAACGCGTTCGACAAACAATATCTGACAGACAACCTAAGCAATCTTGTTGTTGGTGATCTTGCCGTTGTTGGCGCACCGCGTGTGTTTGGCGGCGAGCTTAAATTCTCCTTCTAGTACCCCTGAGTAATGGACGGTGTGTTAAACACGCTGTTCATTACTTTTTTGGTTCATGAACAATAGTAATTTTAATAATCAGAGTATGACGAGAAAGAGCATGATGATGAAATCGCGATTAATGAAATATATTTTTCTGCCCCTTGCAGGGATAATTGCAATTTCATTAATTGTGTTAGTCGGGCTGGGTTTGAGTGTTAAACTGCCGGGTGAGTATGAAACGCCGTCTGGTTTGACCCGGTATAGTTCCCGTTATTTGCCCATGCGTGACGGAGTTGAAATCGCTGTCGATGTGTGGCTGCCAAAAGATTATCAAACTGGCCAAAAGCTCCCTACTGTTATGCACGCTACACGGTACGGCAGGGCTTTTAAGGTGGGATTTCCTGCCAAAATAATGATGTCACTGGGGAAAGCCAGACCTATTAATTATTCTAGTAGTATTCATAATTACAATGAAAATGGGTATGTAATTGTCCGAGTGGATGCACGAGGTAGCGGTGCCTCATTTGGTCAGCGCACACACGATTTATCAACTGACGAGCTAGAGGATTATGGTCAGGTCATTGACTGGATAGCAGATCAATCATGGTCAAATGGTAAAGTCGGTGCTGCGGGCGTATCATACCCCGGCATGACATCTGAAATGATGACTGCCGCCAACCGTTCCGCGCTTAAAGCGGTCGCACCCTATTTTACGTATTTTGATGTATTTCAGATGCTCAGCCATCCTGGAGGAGTATTTAACCAGCATTTCGTTAGTGATTGGAGTGACTTAACACAGTCTATGGATGAAAACCGTTGTTTCATCCCGGCCAGTAAATTTGATTGCTGGGTGTTCATGAAAATGGTGGAAGGCATCAGGCCTGTTGATGGCCCCGATGCCGAAAAAAAGCACAAACGCGCTTATACGGGGCGTGATAACCCGACCGTTATGGAAAACCTGGAAAGCGTCAAGTTCCGTGATGATCCGTTTGGACCGTCTGGCACTTTCACGGCTAGTCCGCACATAAAAATGCCCGAAACTGCCAATTCAGGTGTAGCAATGAGTGTTTGGACGGGATGGTATGATTCAGCCACTTCTGATGGTGCAATTGCCCGTTTCAAAACGCTGTCCAACAAACAGGAAGTACGCATCGGGGCGCTTTCTCATGGCGGGCGGCATGACACAAATAGTTTTGCACCAGTTAAGGCCAAAGCCACTCCAACACAGAGTGAACAAAGAGAACAGCTGATGGCCTTTTTCGACAAACACTTAAAAGGGGATGTTCCTGAATCTGAACGAACTCATGAACTCACATATTACACGCTTGGTGAAAATAAGTACCACACCACTAATGTGTGGCCCCCAGTAGGCATAGAAAATAAACGTTGGAGTTTAGGGGCAAGCGGTACACTTACAAATAAACCTTCTGCTTACACGACAGTTCAGACTTCCGATACATATGCGGTGGACTTCAGTACCACCACCGGCCCAAAAGCGCGTTGGCATTCTATCGGAGGCCCAGACATTATTTACCCTGATCGCAGGGAAGAAGACAAAAAGCTTCTTACATATACCAGCGAACCCCTGACCCAAGATTTGGAGATTTCTGGAGCCCCACAGATTAGCCTAAACTTGGCCTCCACCCACAAAGACGGTGCGTTACATGTGTACTTAGAGGCGGTTTCCGTGGATGGGAGGGTGACATATATCACTGAAGGTATTTTATCTTTAAAAAATCGAGCGATTTCTGATGAAACGCCGTATGAAATTGATACGGTTTACCATTCGCTAGAGCGCGCAGACGCTATGCCTTTGACCCCAGGTGAGGCAGAAGACGTGGTTGTGCCTCTGTTCAACATTTCAGTGCTGCTAAGAAAGGGGGATCGTATACGAGTTGCTGTAGCTGGGGCGGACAAAGATACTTTTGCTCGTGTCCCTGAGGCAGGGAACCCAGTGCTAACCATTAACCACGGAAATACAGGGCTGTCCTTTATCGACTTGCCGCAACGCTGGCGATAACTCGTGCCGTAGTTTGGGCGGGCAGCAACATGAGTGCCCGCCGACATTAAGTTTGATTCTATACCTTTTATCTTTGCTTGGCCTTAGTTGCTGAGTATCCGCCCGCGGAATACCCTCCGGCAGCCTCTTCCATCCGATTGTCGCAGAAGTTCCAGGGTAACAATTCGTCAAAACAGTTAATCGGGTGGTCTGCAATAGTCTCAAGGGCCCAGATCAGATAGGCTTGGGGTTGATATCGTCGAACTTCGCAGTTTCCAAGGGTGTATTAACATTTTTTGTAAGGCCACAGACCTTTGATGGTTCAGCCCCCGATGAGGGGCTACCATGGTGTTGCCTGCAAACCTCAAGATCGCGTCATCTCAGACATGGTATTACCTCAAAACAGTCAAAAAAAGCTCCAACATTGCATCACGGCGAGGCTTATCAATTACCTTGTCATTGAGGGGTGAAAACATGCCGGATAGACGCATATCAACATAACCATGCACCATTGACCATAATGCAACGGCAACCGTGTCCTTATCTACATTCGCTTTTGGCACAGTGTGTTCAATTTCGTAACATAACTTGTCATAAACTTTGTCCATGACAACAAGTAAGGAGGGGTCTTCATGATCAATGAGGTCGGCGCGCCAAAGCAATTGATACCGATGGGGATACCTGAAACCAAAATCCATAATCGTGTTTGCGAAGACTTTAATTCGGTCCTTTGGCTCAGTGGGCGCTTTAAGAAGGGCCGTTTCGATCTCCTTGAGAATAGTTTCAAACTGGCCTTGCGCAATTGCAGTCAGTAGGGCGCGCCTGTCTTTATAATGATTGACCGGTGCGCTGTGCGAAACGCCTGCCGACCGGGCCACGGCACGTATAGTAACGCCGCTAACGCCGTGTTGATCTAATAGCGATACGGCCACATCATAAAGCTCGCGCTTAAGGTCTCCGTGATGAAAAGCATTTAATTTGTCCATAACGCATATTGACGCTGTCTATTTTGTGAGTCAATATAGACAGCGTCAATATCACTTAACTAGGAAGCACATTATGCCTAAATTAGCGGTCATATCGATTACCTTAAGCGCTTTTATCTTTGTGGGACTTTTGCCATATTTAGAAATTAGTGCCACACACTTAATAAACCCTGACTGGACTGCCCACGCACGGTTTCATAATGCCTGGCAACTCTTAACGAATGCGGCGCTATCAATTTTAGCGTTTTTTCTAGTCTGGAAAGGGCCCGCTCCAAGGGTAGGTATGGGTATCGCGCTCATTATAAATGTATCCTTGCTGATAGCTTTAATTACAGGCTCGTTTTACGGCGGGTCTACCATAGTGAATTCTGGCGGTTCTGAGCTGGCAGTTGGAGGCATCAATATTGCGGCAATTGTTATCGGGTTTTCAACGGTACTCCTACTGATGGGCTACCGCGCCGTGTCTAACCGTTCAAAGAACTAAACATGAATATAGTTAATCGCCATTGGATATTGGCTAACTAAGGCCGATGGGCGGGTTTTCAGCTCCTCCCCACCGCTGTAGACCCGCCTACTGACGTGTATCCAACCTCCGCATCAAAGGCTCAACAGTCATTTCTATCATCTT
>JAESTR010000077.1 GCA_016763495.1 Kordiimonadaceae bacterium | reverse complement strand
GGCATCACACGGGGGATATTCTCAAGGAACCCACCACCCGTAATGTGCGACAGTGCCTTCACATGGCCTGCTTTAATTGCAGCTAATGTGCTTTTTACATAGATTTTGGTCGGCGCGAGCAAGGCTTGGCCCAGAGTTGTGTCAGCAAACGGCGCTTTTTCAGAATATTTATAGCCTTTGTCGCCTACGATGCGGCGAATTAGAGAGTATCCATTTGAGTGGGTTCCTGAGGAGGCGAGCCCGAGCAGTATATCTCCCGCAGCCACAGTGGAGCCGTCCAGCAGTGTGCCGCACTCGGCTGCTCCTACACTGAAACCAGCAAGATCATAGTCAGCGTCTTGGTACATGCCAGGCATTTCAGCTGTTTCACCACCAACAAGAGCACAGCCCGCTAGGCGGCATCCTTCAGCAATGCCTGCTACAACAGCTGTCATCTGCTCAACATCAAGTTTGCCGGTCGCCATATAGTCGAGGAAAAGAAGAGGCTCTGCACCCTGAACTACAAGGTCGTTCACGCACATGGCCACGAGGTCGATGCCGACTGTGTCATGAATATTTGCTTCAATCGCGACTTTTAGCTTTGTGCCAACGCCGTCATTTGCGGCAACAAGGATTGGGTCACTAAAGCCAGCGGCTTTCAGGTCAAACAAGCCACCAAAACCACCAAGGCTCGCATCAGAGCCGGAGCGCCGTGTGCTGGCTGCCAGTGGCTTGATGTTTTCAACAAGTGCCTCACCCGCGTCAATATCTACACCTGCTGCTTTATAGGTGTATGACTGATTGTTATCTGACATGTTTACAAACCCGATCTGCCGCAAAATTGGCTAATTTAACTGTCATCAATTGTCTAGCCGCGAAGCAAGTAGTTTCTGCTCGCAAATAGCCTTTTGGGCGTTATAGTAGCGCGGCCTCGGATATGAAAGAGCTTATGCGCAGAGTTTTAACAAATAGTATGGTTTTCAGTCGTTTAGCTGTTTTTTTAGGCCTTGCCAGTGCCTTGTTTTATAGTGCTACGACAGCAAGTTTTGCTCAAACAGTGGATTCTCTTGACCGATTGTTCACAATCCAGGCTGTTAAAGTGGATGTAACGGCACGTAGGGCCAGTGATGCGCGTGACCAAGCGCTCGCGCAGGCTCAGTCCGGGGCTTATGACAAATTACTCCGTAAAATCACACAAGTTGAAGGACGCGCTTTGCTGCCTGAACTAACCGATGTGCAGAAGCAGTCCCTTGTGAGCGGCATTCAAGTCGTTGATGAGCAATCATCGGCCCGCCGTTATATAGCCTCTTTGGATATCAGGTTCGAGCCAGGTAGTTTTAGCCGGTTTTTGGCAGAGTATAAGGTGCCTCATGTTCTTGGTACGGGCCGCGGACTTATTGTTTTGCACGCGCATACTGATGGGGTCGCTAATTATTTGTGGCAACATAAAGCTGAAACAAACACCGCTTATGAGGCCGTTGATTGGTTGAATAGAATTCGCACCTACGTTTTCCCTCGCGGCGAGCTGCAAGAACGGGCGATGATAAGCTATTCTGAGGTTGCAAATTTTAAGACCAGTAATGTTAATAAACTGGCGCAACGTTATGATGTAGAATCGGCTTTACTGCTTTCAACAGAATGGAAGAATGCTGGTAACGGTGATGGCGTGCTTGCTTACAGTTTTCATTCTACGGACGGTGCTTATGAAGACAGCGGTATCATTGAGACACGTGGTGAGAATGCGGAGACAGAGGCCCAGAGGCTTATGTACGAGCAGGTGCTTGAGCAAATAGATAGCGCGTGGCGAGACCAATTGTTGGTTGATACAAGTATGGGCGGCGACATGAAGGTCATAGTACCGTCTACTACCATTGATGTTTTACCAAGAATTGAGAAATTACTGTCTGAAGTAACGCTTGTGCACGGTGTTGAGGTAAAATCTATTGGCTTGCCTTTCGGTCAGATACATTTTCGCTATACTGGCCGTGAAGACCAGTTAGTTTTGGCGCTGCGATATGGTGGGCTTGATCTTGGTCTCTACGGTGAAGATAGAATCCTGAAAATCAGGACAGTGGAATAGGGGGTATTTATGAATAAACGCATTTGGCTAGCCAGTCTTTTTGTCGTAATAGTTTTTGTGTATCTGACAAGGGGTATTTTGTTGCCTTTTATCGCGGGTTTGGCTGCCGCTTACTTTCTTGATCCAGCAGCAGACATGTTGGAAAAACGTAAAGTACCCCGCGGGGCTGCCGCTGCCATTGTAATTGCTCTGTTTGTGGCGCTGGCTGTGGGTGTTATTCTAGCATTTTGGCCCATATTGCAGTCACAGATTGGCTCTGTTTCTGAAAAGCTTCCGAAAATTCTCGCTGGTATAAGGCCTTGGCTTAATGAGATATTGGCCACGCTTTCTGATAAATTTGGTGTTGGGATAGAATCCGATGTTGAGGGCATGCTTGCAACTTTCTCCGACGAGCTTTTGGCGAAAGCGAAAGATGCAGCGGGCGGTGTTTTGCGCAGTAGCCTTGCCCTGTTTAACATATTGACTTTACTGCTTATTTCACCTGTCGTAGCCTTTTATCTGTTGCGGGATTGGGGCTTACTCGTCGCAAAAGTAAACAGCTGGTTACCGCCGGAAAATGCAGGTGTTATCCGCACACTGTCATCACAAATTGATACTGTGCTTGCGGGCTTTGTACGCGGGCAGTTGCTTGTAAGTACAACGATGGGTGTGATGTACGGCGCGGGTTGGTCTTTGGTTGGGCTTGATTTTGGTATCGTGCTCGGTGTGCTTGCCGGGGTTCCTTCCTTCATACCATTTGTGGGCGCGTTGCTTGCCGCTGCGGTTGCCGTCGCCATCGCCATTGGCCAGTGGGGCTTTGACCCGTATCATGTGGGCATGGTTGCCGGTGTGTTTGTTGTTGTTCAAACCATCGAAAGCGGCTTTTTAACACCGCGCCTTGTGGGTGAACGTGTTGGCTTGCATCCTGTCTGGGTATTGTTTGCTGTAATGGCTGGCGGTGAGATTATGGGCTTCCTTGGTGTACTTATTGCCGTGCCTGCAGCTGCGGCTATTGCTGTACTTGTTCGCTTTTCTATTGATCAATATCTTGAACACTACGAAATTGATACTAAGGATGGCGACGGGGATGGCGGTGTTGCGCCCGACGTACTAAGTAAGAATTCTGAAGGTTCCCCAACTCCAAAAGAAGCGACATAACCACGTCTGCTAGATAGAAAGTCAGCCTGTTGTCAGACAAACAAATACCGCTTGAGCTCAAGCATACGCCCAGTTACGCCATGGTGGATTTTATTGTATCTTCCAGCAACAGCGAAGCCTATGGCCTTTTGGATGGCCATGGTGATTGGCCTGGGCATGTGGCCGCCGTTGTTGGTCCTGAAGCATGCGGCAAAAGCCATTTGGTGCGGGCTTGGGGGGCAGAGCACTGTGCTCAATTCATCCAGCCCGGTGATGATGTTGCCACCATTCCTGCACGTTCAATGATAGTGCTAGATAATGCCGACGATAATGCTGTGCCAGAGGAATGGTTGTTTCACCTGTATAATTGGGTGAAGGAAGTTGGCGGTAAGCTTGTGCTTACATCACGGGAGAATCCAACACGCTGGCAAGTGAGCTTGCCGGATCTTCGCTCGCGTTTGGCAACAGTTACAATAGGCAAAATTGCAGAACCGGATGATATGCTGATTACGGCGCTTTTGGTGAAGCTATTCTCTGACCGGCAGTTGCAAGTTGATATGGCAGTTATTGACTATATTTTGCCCCGGCTAGAGCGCTCTTTTGCCGCTGTTCATAGCTTTGTTGAGCAAGTGGATGCAAGTGCGCTTGCATCGCAGCGGAAAATTACTAAGGCGCTGGTTAAAAACTGTTTTTGACCCCAGCAAGGTAATATAAATAACAATTCTTCT
>JAESTR010000076.1 GCA_016763495.1 Kordiimonadaceae bacterium | reverse complement strand
GCATGCAAATAGTTAATTCAGAAAAAAAACTGAAAATAACTGTTGCAAAGGGAATGTCGATGGCTATTATCCCGGCTCGCAGCGCAGATTTGTGCTGTATACCCTAACGCATCCTTCGGGGGTCGTTACCGACATTGGGCGGGCGTAGCTCAGGGGTAGAGCACAACCTTGCCAAGGTTGGGGTCGTGAGTTCGAATCTCATCGCCCGCTCCATTTAAAAAAGCCGTCCCATCTGGGGCGGCTTTTTTAATGTCTGCAGTATTTTCTTCAATTTCGCATTGTGCGCAATATCTTTCAATATTCAATCTGCCGCCTTCGTTAGGGTGGGCTTCATAATGCAAGTGTGTATGGGAGTAGGTTAGTGTTTAGAAGAATTTGGCAGACTATATTGGTGGCGATGGCAACATCTGGCTGGTGGCAAAAGCGCATGCAATCCAGCCGCAAGGCGTCAGAACTAGCAAAGCGCTATGTAAGGGGTTCAAATACTGAAGAAGCAGGCTTGGTGGCTGCCCAACTGGCTGCTGAGGGCATTACAAGCTCGCTTTTTTATCTCGGTGAATATGTTGATACTGAGGAGCTTGTTGCAGAAAACATGGCTGCAAAACTAACGATCGTGAAAACCTTGGCTGGCAAACAGCTTGAAATCCATGTTTCGCTGGACCCTACGCAGCTGGGTAGCGCTCTGTCATGGGTCAAGGGGGCTGAAAATGTAGCACGCGTGGCGCAGGATATCACGGCGCTGGCTAAGGGGGGTGATCGTGACTGTGCGATGCTGGATATGGAAGATTATTCCGTCAATCTAGCCACGATTGAGCTGCACGATAACCTCAAACAGCAGAAGTTGCGTGTGGGGCTTACGTTGCAGGCCTACTTGAAAAAAACCTATGCTGATATGGAAAAGAAAATAGCGGAAGGCGCGATGGTGCGGCTTGTGAAAGGGGCCTTTCCTGCGGGCAGTGATGTTGCGTATCAATCTACTGCCGATATTAAAGCAAACTATGTGCGTTTGATTGACCTTATGCTGAGCAAGAAGGCGCGAAAAACCGGTTTTTACCCAGTGTTTGCGACCCATGACCATAAATTGCATGCTTATGCTATTGAAGTGGCGCTGGCGAACGGCTGGCTGCAGGGCTCGTATGAGTTTGAAATGCTGTATGGTGCACGGGATAATGTAGCGCGTCAGCTGGCGGCAGCAGGCGAGAGCATCCGGCTTTATCTTCCCTTTGGGTCTGACTGGTGGCCATACGCTGTGCGCCGTATAGGTGAAAACCCGAGGGGAGCAATGCTGTTGCTCAGAAGTTTGTTTAAAGATTAATGTAGGTAGATCTCGAAGTTTTGCTAGGTTGGTGGGTGAGACACAGGCTTTGAGTCGGTACTGTGGCTATTGTTATGAGGGCTGCTAGTGCCGCGTTACAAAGCTTGTGTAGGTCTTGGGGGTAGTCAGCTATTGCCAGACGTGGCGCGCTTAATTAGCAGTACATTATCATGGTTAGCTATCGGGGCAGCCTGTTCAGCATCTTTGCGAATTTCTTCAAGGAATTGCACGACACTTTTACGCATAGATTCAGCCCTAATGGCCATGTCATCAGATGCTGAAGCAACCATTTCCATAGTTTGTGAAGCTTCATTAACTTGGCAAGATATGCCGGAAATTCTTTCTGCTACTGCTTGACCAAGAGACGCATTTTTTTGAGTTCTGGCTGCAATTTCAGCGGTTGCTTGGCTTTGTTGATACACAGAATCAGCAACTGCTAGGCCCGCAGCTTCAACATCAGCCATACGGGCTCTAACACCCTCAATAACGGCGATCACTTCTTGGCTGCTGCTCCCCAATTCTTCAACTTGCCCTTTTATTTCTCCTGTTGCGGCATTGGTTTGGTTAGCAAGCATTTTGACTTCGCTTGCTACCACTGCAAAGCCTCGTCCAGCCTCTCCCGCAGAGGCTGCTTCGATGGTCGCGTTCAGTGCTAGTAAATTTGTTTTATTGGATAAGTCTTGGATTGTCAGAGTTACATTATCGATAACAGTAGCAGCCTTTTTGAGGGCCTCAGCTTTTTGTGCACCGGTCTGAATTTCTTGATAAGCTGACAAGGACTTATCCTGACTGATTTGGCTTTGGTCCTGAATGCTTCTGATAGAAGCCGATAACTCTTCGGTTGCTGCGGCAACTGCATCTGTTTCATTTGTAGACTGATCACTGAGCAAAAGTGTTTCTTCAGAGGTGGTTTTAGCTTCTGCTACGCAGTGGCTCACCTTACCGGTTAAATCCACCAAGTTTTTAGACGTGGCGACAACACCGTCTATCAAACTCAAGATTTTTTTTTCGAAACTGTCCGCCAAATCCGCCATTTCCTTTACTCGAGTGTGATGGGCAGCGTCTTCCAGCCTTTTTGCTTCGATGCGGTGTTGTATTTCTCTTTCGTTCTCACGCTTCTCTCTCGCTTTTTCCTCGTTTAGGCGCGCAAGTTCAGCTTCGGCATTTTCGCTTTCCAGCGCTCTGTTGGTTTCAACTGTTTTCATCATATCCTTGTGGGTGGCATCTGCTGTTTCAAGTACCTTTTTAAGGGCAGCTCCAGCAATGAGCGAACTTATACCAATCACACTCCACCACACACCGTGCCAGCCAAAACGGAATAAGTTCACCCCTTCAGCGTAAAGGCCTGTTGACCAAAATAGTTGGTAAAGGCCGTGATGGGAAAACCCCACTAAAACCATCATAACCATAGTTTTGGGAGAACAATATATTACCGCAAACCCTAGTACGCCGAAACTAATGTATAGAGGATCAATGATGGTGTGATTCACGCCACCAGCTGCGACAATAAGCATGCCGCCACCCGCAAAATACAAAAGCGGAATTACATACTCTGTTGATTTTTGGAATCGAGGCGTACGTAGATAGAGGGTGCCTGTAGTAGCTGCCAGAAACATCCCTATCATGCCAACCCAATATATGGCGGTGGAGGCTGCACTGAAATATCCCACAGGGATACCAAGGGCGAGAAATATCCATAAATTAAAGATTACGACACGGGAAGCTGTGAAGCGCACTTTTTCGAGAGTGGAGCCTAGCATTTACTGGTCCTCATCTAAAAGTTTAGCCCCCAAAGGCGTAAAGTTCTTCATATGAAAACAGAGCAACGAACGCTTGCCTCCTCAGTGCAGGTTTTACAGTACACGTATCTTTCAGGATGGAGGCTAGTCCAAAGGCTGGTTTTATTGGCGAGCTACAATAATACAGAAAGGGAGATTACCGATGACCTTGTTATTTCTTTCTTTAGGTTCAAACGAAAGACATTTTTTAAAGCTTTTCAGCGTTAGAAATTTGAACCTCAGTGTTTTCCAATAAGAAATCAAAGACTTCGTCATAGAGCTGGATGCGTTGTTTTTCCAAATGAAGAACATGGATGGCATTTTTGATTGCCACTAGCTTTTTAAAAGGGGTGTTGTTGAAATGCCCATGCTGATCAAAAGGCATAGATTAAACTCTATGCTTGAAATTATACGCGTGACTGCGGGCCACAAGTTGTTTGTGAACGAAGTATGACGGCTTTTTGATCCTACTATTTGTAAGCTGAGGCTGCTTGGTTTATTGAATTTTTTCAAGAATATTTTTGACCAAATTATGATTGGCCGCAAATCCACACGAAATAGCCCAGCCCGCTTTCATGCAGAGCAGTACGCCTTAGGCAGCGATTACTTCAACCGGCACAGATTTAAAGTTCGGTGTTTTACTCCGGGGGTCAATGCTGGTGGTGGTCAATATGTTAGCCTCGGGGAAATAGGCCATCACACTGCCGGGGGCTATGTCAAAGGCCTCAACGGTCACATCTTTCATCACACCGTGTGTGTTCTTAATGTCTGCTTTGGTGCCGCTTTTGATACCGAGGCTTGCCATATCATCAGCATTCATCATTACAGTCCAGCGGTCTTTCGCCGGGCGGTAACTGTCAGCTCGCTCGTAAATGATGGTGTTAAATTGGCCTTCGCTGCGCACGGTCGTCAGCAGGAACGGCGCTTTCTCTGCTTTAAAGTCAGGAACGGCCCTTACTTGAAAGCAGGCTTTGCCGTCTGGCATGTTGAACTTTTGTTCGTGCATCAGGCGGCCTTGCACATGAAACTCTTTTTTTGCCACATCAATGTCAGCCAAGTCTTCAAGGCCTGGTATGATTTTGGCGATGGCATGCCGGACTTTACTGTGGTTTTGAAATTCAGTGAAAGGCACTTTGCTGTCAGGCATTATGCGTGTCGCAAGCTCGCTTAAGATGACGCTTTCAGGCTTTACGCCGTCTAGCCGGTTAATGCCGCCATCAGACAAGCGCACAAAGTTGAACATGCTTTCCTGTGTGGTTGGCTGCCATTCTTCGTCGCGTGCAGTTACTGGCAACACCAATGCTTGGCAGCCATCATGGCCGAAAAAATGACTTTCGTTTAATGTGGTGGTGAGATGGACTTGAAAGCCAATATTATTAAGGGCGCTTTCCGCCCAATCCTTTTTTGGTGAGGCGCCATATAGGTTGCCACCCATGATAAGCGCGGCATCAATTTCACCGCGCTCAGCTGCATGCAGGCATGCCATTGTATCCATGCCCTCTTTGCGCGGAAGTTTGGTGCCAAATGTTTCTTCGATTTTTGCGAATATCTGCTCAGGTAATACGGGTTTCACGCCGATCGTACCAATGCCCTGCACATTGCTGTGGCCCCGTAGTGGCAACAAGCCTTTGCCCGGAAGCCCGACCATGCCCCGCAACAGCGCCAAGTTGGCGATATACTCTACATTGTCACACCCATTAGTGTGATGGGTCATGCCCATGCCCCATGCGAATACGGCTGCATTGCTGTTGGCGTATGTTTCCGCGACACGGCGGATACTGCCAAGTGATACGCCTGTAGTGCTGGTGATGGTATCCCAGCTGGTGGCTTTAATATCGTCTAGAAAGGCATCGAAGCCATTGGTTAAGCTGTTTATGAACGCTTTGTCTTCTGCGCCTGCCTCCAACAGGGCTTTGGCAATGCCCTTGAACAGCAGGACATCTGTGCCGATTTTGGGCTGCAGGTATTCTGACGCGATTTCGTCGCCACCTTTCAGCATTGACCTAGGGCTTTTGGGCAGCGCGAATTTCACCAGCCCCGGTTCTTTGGCAGGGTTGATCATAACGACATCACCACCCCGCGCCCGGCAGGCCGCAAGCTTATGGATGAAACGTGGATGGTTGGAGGAAGGGTTTGCGCCAATCACAAATATCAAGTCACATTTCTCAAGGTCTTTCAATTCCACCGTGGCGGTGCCGGTACCGATGGTAGTGCCCATGCCCACAGATGTGGCCTGATGGCAGAAATAGGAGCAATTATTGACATTGTTGGTGCCGTAAGCGCGCGCCATTAACTGCAGGATAAAACCTGCTTCGTTGGAGGAGCGGCCTGAAGAGTAAAAGAAGCTGCGTTCTGGGTCTGTGGTACGAAATTTATCTGCTGCTTTCTCGAAAGCTTCTTCCCATGAAATAGGGGTGTATTTCTCCGCGTTTGCGGCTTTATATAAGGGCGTGTTTAGGCGGCCCATATGTTCCATATCATAGCCGTCTAATTCTTTGAATTCTAACAAGGTATGGTCAAAAACCTCATTGGGAATAGCAGCTTGTACGTCGGATGATTGTGCTTGTACGCTTTTATTACAGACCGCTGGGTATTCACCCAGTTCGTTGGTCATACCGCCTTTTTGGCCACCCATGCCTAAGCCGCAGGCTTTGCAGGCGTTATTAGAAGATAGCGCTTTTGCAGCACGCTTCACGCCCATTTTCCTGATGGTATTCAGCGTATAGAGAACTTTTTTGGGGCCACCGCCAACTATCTGTTTCATATCTGTGACTACCAATTCAAAGCTAGGGTCAGTTACATGGGACTATTGGTAAATTGATATACAGTGCTTGTCACCGGCGAAAGCGTTTTATTTTATACCTGTTCTAATAGGAATTCCCTAAATTACTCACTTGTGTTCGCTTAGCGCTGTTTTCTGCATGCACCCCATTAGGTAGCTGGCTGGGCGCCAGCGATTAGGGCCCGAGCAGCGTTTTTGGCATCTGCAGCGGGGTCTTCATTTGTATGCATATGAGCGAGCACAATAGCGCCCTCCTGTAACAATTGAAGCTGGATAGCGAGGCTAGCCGGGTTTGTAAGCCCCGCTTCTTCTGCCAGTTCTTTCAGGTATGTTTGCAAAACAAGTTTATGCTCGGCAGCTTCCTTATGTGCAGGATGATTTGTATCTTGAAATTCTGAAGATGCTTTGATGAACATGCAGCTCTGAAAATCAGTTTGGCCAAACCAATCAGCCAGTGCATCAAAAGTAGCTAACAGTTTTTCAACAGGGTCACTGGCTGCGTTTTCAACAAAACCAATAAAGCTGTCCCGGAATTGCTGGTCCCGCAACTTTAAGGTCGCCAAGATCAGATCATCTTTGCTGCCAAAATGCTTATACATGGATGTCTTGGAGATTTTTGTCTCTGCCACCAACCTGTCCATACCTGTGGCGTGAAAGCCCTCGCGGTAAAATACCTTTAGGGCCTTTTGAACCAGTTCGTCTTTTTTCGATGCACTCATTTTACAGCCCAATATTTTATGATTCGGTACAACATGTACTGATCTGTACAGGATATGGGAATTCCACAGAAAAATAAATGGAAATATTTTACATAACATTTTCAGTTACTTAGTTGGTGTTTGTGTGAGTGGTGCCAATTTCTATCTGAGACTGGCTTGACAACCTGTACCGATCTGTACATCTTCAGTGTGTACCGATCAGTACAGGTGTGCTGATTTAGTGATTATTTTAAACTTTCAGGAGACACACGATGTCAGACAATAAACTTAAACTTTATACATTTCCGCTTTCAGGCCATGCGCACCGTGCAGAGCTTGCACTTTCCCTGCTCGGTGTTGATTATGAAGCCATCACACTGGATTTAGCTGGCGGTGAGCAGCGGTCTGATTGGTATAAGGAAATCAATTCAGCTGGCGTGGTACCAGCGCTGGTTGACGGTGAAACTTTCATCACCGAATCAACAGCTATTCTGACTTATCTCGCCGCTAAATTTGATGATGGTACGTGGCTACCAAAGGATGCAGAAAATGCCGCACATGTGGCGAAATGGTTTGCTCGTGCGTCAGCTGGTTTAGCGGCAGGCCCGGCTGCAGCGCGGCTTATCACGGTGTTTGGTGCCGGTTTTGACCCCGAAGTGACTGCCGAAAAAGCGCACACATTTTTAGCATTTCTTGAAGCTGAACTTGAAGGAAAAGATTTTCTTGTAGCGGGCCGGCCAACTTTTGCAGACGTGGCTATTTATAGCTACACAGCGCATGCCCCCGAGGGATATATTTCCCTAGATAATTATACTAATATTCGCCGCTGGATAGCAGCGATAGAAGCACTGCCTGGTTTCGTTGGAATGTCAAAAACTGAAGTAGCAGCAGCGGCTTAACGGCGTAAACTTGCGGGAGAGAGACGATGGATAAAGAGTATACGCCATTTCACAAAGGTGAACTTGCCCTTCAGGAAAAATTGGGTGTCAGGGAAGAAGTGCATACATATGCGCCGCGTATTATCCGGCCCTACATGCCTGACCAGCACCGCGATTTTTATGCCACTCTCCCGCAATTATTTATGGGCTCTGTCGATGAAAACGGCAGGCCTTGGGCTTCCGTCTTATTTGGTGAGCCAGGTTTTATAAGTTCTCCCCAGCCGACTGTGCTTACTTTCAGTGGTTTGCCTGATGCAAGTGATCCCCTCACAAACGCTATTGCAGCAGGCAGTGAAGTAGGCATGGTCGGTGTGGAAGTGGAAACTCGCCGCCGTAACCGGGTTAATGGCCGGGTTTCAGCAACATCGCTAACAGGGTTTGAAGTCACCATCACTCAATCTTTTGGCAATTGCCCTAAGTATATTCAAGTGCGGGAGCGCACGTCAGGTGACATGCAAAAACACAGTGTTGGTAAGGCGGTTACTAGAAAAAGTCTTTCAACAGCAGATAGAAAACTGATCGAAAATTCTGATACTTTCTATATCGCTTCTGCGTCTTTTAACATGGGACAGGATGAACGCCACGGCGCAGATATGTCTCACCGGGGTGGTTTGCCCGGTTTTGTTCGCATACTGGACGATGGTTCGCTGCTGTTCCCTGATTTTGCAGGCAACAATATTTATAACACGCTGGGCAATATTGGTGCGAACCCGGTGGCAGGCCTGTTGTTTATGGATTTCGAAACAGGAGACTTGTTACAGCTATCAGGCACTGCAGAAATTATCTGGCCGAATGATACTGAATTTACTTATGAAGGCGCGACCAAATATGTGCGTATTGTGCCTGAGGCTGTTATTCGCCGGGCAGATGCTATGCCGTATGTATGGGAAAGTACCGAGCGTTCACCTTCTCTCAATAACGGCACAATATGGGAAAAGCGCCAGCAGGCTGTTGTTGGTAAAGACGGTATCGCTTATCAGGTTTCTGACATTGTGCCAGAGGCTGATGGCATCAATAGTCTTTATCTGCGGCCTGTTGTTGGCACAGCCCCAGCATATATGCCCGGCCAACACCTGCCGGTCGCTTTTGACATAGACGGTAAAAAACTACGCAGAACCTACACACTTTCAAGCGCGCCTAAAATGGGCGGTGCGTTACGCCTGACTATCAAGGCGAATAAAGATGGGTATGTATCCCGGTATGTGGCTGAGGGCCT
>JAESTR010000075.1 GCA_016763495.1 Kordiimonadaceae bacterium | reverse complement strand
TCTTTATTCATGCCGCAGTAAACCATGTTTCTACGTCAATATCAAAGGCGCGCAAATTCAGCCATGCACAGGCTAAAGTCAAGAGTTCAATGGGTCCTGTGGTTCATACTGTTCTCTTGTTTATATAAATAGGGATTCTTCACGCTGATTTAAAGGCTCATACAGCGGGTATTTTCTACAGTAAGACCAAATTTGAAACACCCATTTATCCTGCGGGTTTTCCCCGCAACAGCCGCAAAACGTGTGCGAATTGAATACGAAAACCTTTCAGCGCTTGGCCTAATTCCTCCATAGAGTCATCATTTATCGGCCATTTCAATCTGGGCCAACAGTTTGACCATTTTTTTACAGGGTATTCAGTAAAAGACGGCTGCGCCATTTAGGCGTCAGTGAGCGGATGCTTTGTTAACACAAGAGTCTTGAGCCGCTCTTCCAGCACATGCGTATAAATTTGGGTCGTAGATATATCTGCATGGCCAAGCATCTGTTGCACAGCGCGCAAGTCAGCCCCGTGTGCCAACAAATGTGTCGCAAAAGCATGCCGCAATTTATGCGGACTAACAGCACTGGGCGTCACACCCGCTTGTACAGCCAAATCTTTCATCAACTGGCCGACCCGCCTGCGTGTTAGGTGCCCTTCTATGCCGCGGGACGGAAACAAAAAAGGTGAGCTGTTCTTTTTATCAACATCCAACATGCCCACATATTTACTAATTGCCAGACGTGCTTTGTCGCCCAGCGGCACCATGCGCTCGCGTCCGCCTTTGCCGCGCACCATTATCATAGTGGTGTCAGGGCCTACGGCCCGACGAGGTAGCGTGACAAGCTCTGACACACGAAAACCGGTGGCATACAAGGTTTCCACCAACGCATGCAGCCGCATATACTCAAGCTTGCCGCCGTGTGCCAGCACCTCCGCTGTATCCAGTAATTGATCTACTTGTTGTTCAGGTAGGTGTTTTGGCAGCGCCCGACCAATGCGAGGGCTTTCAATATTCGCCGCGGGATTATCAGTGCGCAATCCGTCACGGTACATAAAAAGAAACAACTGCCGTATGGCCGAAAGCCTGCGGGCAACTGTATTGGCCTTCAGGCCCTCTTTGTGAAGGAGCGCCAAATATACGCGGATATCTTCCGCCTGTGCTGTTGCATATGATACAGCCGTCATTTCAGTGAAATGGTTTAAATCCCTGCTATAGGCAAGCAAACTATTTTTAGCACGCCCCTTTTCAGCGACGAGCATTTCAAGAAACTGATCTAATATTTCGCTATTGCGCATGGCCACAAATTTCCCAGCTGAGGCACCGAGGCAACAGACCTATAGCCCCTGACTGATAAGTATTTCAGTCGCAATCATCCGAGCTTCATCTTCAAGTCCAACAGACATGAGCCCATTTACCAAAGATCCAGCCAAAGTAGCGGGCACGCCAGAAGGGCCATTATCAGCCAGCAAGGCAAAAGCTTGCATAAGTACCAAAGGCACATCATTTTCGCCCACAGCAATCATAAAGCGGCGCCACAAAGCAACTGATGGAATACTTCCTGAAAATACAGCCGGACCATCTTCCAACTTCTGCCAGCTATCTTCCGCAACAGTATGTCCCAGTGATTCCAATATTGTGTAGAGCAAATTCGCCTGCGCAAAACGATTCTCTGCTTCAGCCTGCCCTTGCCACCAATAGGCTAAAGTGGCATCTGTCAGTTCAGGTATGACAGGCGTGCCTGCCACTGTCACTAATGGCAATAACGCAACCAGTGCTTTATCTAACAGCACATCACCAGCAGCTTGGGACCGTAATACCCTAAACCAACTGGCAGCACGCTCTTTATCGCCACCTAACAATGCAGCCCTCGTTAATACGGCTATAGCCTCGCCCCCATCTGGGCTAGGCACCATGTCGCTTGTAAGAGCTGTCATGCCTGTTGCTGTAACGGTTGCTGTTCGCTGGTCTATGGCTCGCTTCCATAAAGAAATCAGCGCTTGGGTACGCACCTCCCCCACATCAGAGCTACTAACAAGGGATGTCAGCGCGGCATCGATGACAAACCGATGGTCATCAGCCAGTACCATTAAAGCAGTTTCTTGCTCGTTGTCTTCTAGTGTATAATTTCGGGCAAACGCGGTTATACCAGCGCCGTCTATCCAGCCATTTCGCTGTGCTAACCCAAGCACATCAATTTTCGCGGCACGTTCAAGTCCCGGCAAAGCAAGCATCATACGTACAGCCAGTGGGTTCACACTATCCAAAGCAACGAGGGGGATTTTCGCGCGTGCGAGCCGCGCCATTGTAACTTCAAGCAAATCAATTTTTAGGCTGTTAGACAAGGTGGCGGCCGCAGGTACAATAGTGCCGGGTGCTTGCTCAGCTTCAACAATAATCTGGTCAATCAACTGGTAGAAGGTAGGTTTAACATCAGCGACTTCTTCTAAGATACCCAGCTGAAAATCTACACCATTCCTGTTGCCATGCGCTGCTTCACAAAAAGCAGAGAGGCGCAACCAGTACGGGTCGCTATCTGTTTCAAGCTCCCGTGTCGCTAGTAAACATGCATCGCCTATTTCGCCTTGCAGCAAATGCCTGTTGGTAAAATGCTTGGCCAGCGGTGACCAGTCTCTTTCTATGGGAAGCCTATCCAGCAGCGCCACATAGCCTTTGTGGTTGCCTAAGTCTTTGAGCAACTGCAGCCGCGCTGCAATGACAGACAGTATTTCTTCATCATTCGCCGGTTCTGGTAAGTTGGCTCCAGACAGAGCAATTTTATCGGCTATCTGCGCCAGCGCAGGAGAGCCAGCTGTGTTCGCAAACCGACCATAAGATTTCACAACATCATTTCTTGCGTAACCCTGCCAAAAATCAGCGGCAAAACCCCTGTATGCACTTATGACAGAAAGGCCCGAGGGATCGAGCAAGTCCAAAGACGCGGCTTCGAGAAACTGACTAGCTGAATTTGATGTAGTGTTTGTCGCTGTATTTGTGTTTTCTTCCACAGCATTTACGGTTTGATCACCGAAGAGCGTGCCAGCAACTCGCGCATTCGCAGTATCACCATCACCAACGCCCAGTACTGATAGCGTATCGGGGCCCTCAATTAGGGCGCCTACGGCAACCAGTGCATCACCGCTTTCCGCGCCCAATTCACGAGTTAACAATTCGCTATTCACTATCGGGGCTGGTGGTACGACTACGCTGCCTTTGGGCACAAAGGGCTGGGGTAAAATACTAGTAGCTTTCCCAATAGCAGGGCCTTGCTGGCGCTTTAATTTCAAGCGCTCACCAAGATAATATCTCTCATTATTTTTTTTGGCTGGCTCGGCGCCCGGCGTTGGTGCAGGGGCTTCCTGCTGTCCGCCAGCTTGCTGTTCTTCGGCTATATCTACTTGCGTTGGCTCTGTCTGCTCAGTTTCCTGCGCTACGGCACCCGCAGTAATGAGAAGCCAAACGCACACCATGCTGCCAAAAGGCCGAAGCAAAGCAGCCGTCTGCTTTAAAAAATCATTCATAAATTTATGACGGGAAGCGGTCATTATTCAGGGTCTTTGTGACCTTTTCTGACGGCGCAGGAATATCCCATGTCGCCAAAAATACAGCGCCACCAATGAGCGCCACTGCTACTATACCAATGATAAATTGTGTCACTTTTGACATCATAAAACCTTAAACTACACGTAAACTGCTTATATCAAGCTTCTCTATTAACGGAAGCCTGCACCCAAGTCCAGCCGGGTGCGCCGCCTATAGCGCTTTTGAGACAAGCTGATATTCCCATTTTTCAATCTTCTTGTTTCCCAATCTTCGTTTTTCAATGGGGCAAAAATATGAATTTAAGCCGTATCTTCCAAGAAAGGTATAAAAAGCAGGTCATAGAGGCAGAAAAAGCTTGGCGCAGCAGCGCGCACCCTTATAAAGGCTGCTATGGCGAAACATACTCGAAATAGGGCGTTCTTTGACGCATCTTCCACTGCCTCCGGACACGGAGGGTACGTGCCCCATCAAACCATAGTGCTGGTTGGCCTGATGGGTGTTGGTAAAACAACGGTTGGCCGACGCTTGGCAAAAAAACTTGGTCTGGAATTTGTTGATTCAGATTTTGAGATTGAGCAAGCAGCGGGCATGTCAGTATCTGAAATTTTTGAAACTTACGGCGAAGGTGATTTTCGCTCTGGTGAACGGCGCGTCCTCACACGGCTGCTGGACGGTCATATCAAAGTCATCGCAACCGGTGGCGGTGCTTTTATCAACACAGAGACACGCGCCCTAATAAAATCCAGCGCTCTTTCTATTTGGTTAGACGCTGAAACTGATATTCTTGTTGAGCGTACCGGCCGCAGAGACAACCGCCCCCTACTCAGTGAGGGTAATTCAGAAGAGATACTGAAAAAGCTAGCGGCTGAACGCGCACCTTTCTACGCTGAAGCCGACTTAAAAATTACGTCCAGCGAAGGGTCTCATGACACTGTAGTGCAAGCTATCATTGATGCCCTCAAAGACTTAGATGATGTATAATCAATATGTCTGACACATCGAAACATACCAGTACTGTTGTGCATTTACCACTTGGTGACAGGTCTTACGATATTACAATCGAAGAAGGGCTGTTAGATCGCCTCGGCTCGCACATCAAGCCGCTTCTAAAAAATCAACGGCTTTTCATTGTCACTGAAACGACAGTGGCAAACTTGTATGAAGCAAAAGTTGCCGCGAGCCTGACCGCCGCAGGCATTGCGCAGCACTGGTTCCGCTTGCCGCCCGGTGAAAGCACAAAATCAATTAGCATGTACGAGCAGCTGGTGAATGATATCCTAAGCGTCGGCATTGAACGCTCTGACGTTATATTAGCCCTTGGCGGCGGGGTGATTGGCGACTTGGCGGGGTATGCGGCGGCGAGCATTTTGCGCGGCATCAGCTTCATTCAAGTGCCAACAACCTTGCTCTCGCAAGTAGATAGTTCCGTCGGCGGCAAAACTGGCATTAACAGCCCGCACGGCAAAAACCTAATCGGCGCATTCCACCAACCGCTTGCCGTTTGCATTGACCCTGTCGTTTTAAGTAACTTGCCAGCACGCGAACTCCTCTCAGGGTATGCTGAAGTTATTAAATACGGCCTGATTGATGACACTGCATTTTTTGGCTGGTTGAAGGAAAACGGCCCAGCTTTGCTCGGCACCGAAGCTAGTAACAAGCAAATGGCTCTGCAAATACAGGCGATTAAAGCCAGCTGCCAAGCAAAAGCGCGCATTGTAGCTGAGGACGAACAGGAAAACGGCAAACGTGCCTTACTGAACTTTGGCCACACATTTGGCCATGCGCTAGAGGCCGAGTGTGGGTATGGCAGCACATTGCTGCACGGCGAAGGCGTGGCTATTGGCATGGTGATGGCGCTTGATCTTTCAGCTCGCATGGGGCTAACCGCCACAAGCGACTGCAGCGATTTAATAAGCCACTTAAAATCTATCGGCATGAAATGGTCTGCCAAGCAAATAGACAAGGTGCTTGACGCAGACACATTGCTTTCCCACATGTCGAAGGACAAAAAAGTTGAAGCTGGCAGTATAGGCTTTATTCTTGGGCCTATTGGCAAAGCCGCAATGCACCGAGGCGTGGACCTTGGTCTTGTGCGTGCAGTTTCGCATGATTCAATTTTTGGAGTACAACCGTAAAGCTATTATAGCTGCGAGTTGATGCGATTTAAGCGGAGCACATTATGGACGGCGATGCCGCCACCTTGTTTGATACTAATTTCTGGATAACCACAGGCGTTATTTTCATTCTTCTTGTATTGTCTGGCTTTTTCTCAGGCTCTGAAACAGCACTGACTGCGGCCTCCAAGGCGCGTATGCACCGCCAAGCCGCCAGCGGCAACAAAAAGGCCAAGCGTGTTGCCCGCCTGATTGACGATAAAGAGCGGCTCATTGGCGCTATTTTACTTGGTAACAATCTAGTCAATATGCTCGCGTCTGCCTTAGCTACTAGCCTGTTCATGCGGGTTTCTGGCGAGCAAGGTGTTGTGTACGCAACACTTGTAATGACAGTTTTAGTACTGATTTTTGCTGAAGTTCTGCCCAAAACCTACGCCATTGCGAATCCTGACCGCATGGCCTTGAAGGTTGCAGGTATTATTGGCGTTATCGTCAATGTTTTTGCCCCCATCATTTCCGTAGTGCGGCTGATTGTGCGCTTCACCCTCAAAATATTAGGTGTTGATATCCATGCCAACGACGGAGCGCTTTCAGCTGAAGATGAAATTCGCAGCACAATTGACCTGCACAGGTTTGAAGGCTCTCTGGTAAAAGAAGACCAGAATATGCTGGGCTCCATACTGGACCTACACGAAGTAACCGTTGAAGATGTGATGATACACCGGTCGTCCATGCAAGCGCTGGATATCAATAGTAAACCAGATGATATCATTGCCGCTGTCGTGCGTAGTAATTACACGCGCCTGCCGCTTTATGATGGTGACGTAGAGAATATTGTAGGTGTTATCCACGCCAAAGACGTACTGACAGCAGTACGCCGAGGCGGTAAACAACAGCACCGTTTCAGTGCCGAACGCATCATGAAGAAACCGTGGTTTGTACCTGAGACAACCACCCTTAAAGAACAGCTAAAAGCTTTCCGCGAGCGCAAAGCTCACTTTGCGTTGGTGGTTGATGAATACGGTGCCATCCAAGGCTTGATCACACTTGAAGACATCATCGAAGAAATTGTTGGTGACATTGCTGACGAGCATGATTTTGATGTGCCCGGCGTGCGCAGCATGGCTGATGGCTCGCTGCAAGTGGAAGGTTCAGTTTCGATCCGTGACTTGAACCGCATGATGGATTGGAGCTTACCTGATGAAAATGCCATTACCATCGCGGGACTGGTGATCCATGAGGCTGAGAACATACCCATTGTAGGTAAAAGCTACGTATTTGGAGGCTTCCGGTATGAAATCACTGCCCCCGCCCGCAACCAAATCACCAGCCTAACGGTCAAAAAACTGCGCTAATGCTCTTGCCCAAATGAAATTACGGCAGCGGTTAATCCCGTAGATTAGCGGTTAAATGCCGCAACGTCTTTTTGGTTATTTCCAGATCACCTGCGTCAATACCAGCGGTGGCTTTACTGACCAGCTGAAACACTGTTGGTAATAATTGGCCTTTCAACTGCAAGCCCGACGATGTGGTGCTTATGATTTGCTCCCGGCGGTTCTCGGGGTTTTCGTGGCGCTCGACCCAGCCTTTGCCAACCAAACGGTCCACCATGCGGGTTATGGTGGTTTTATCTTTGAGCGCCGCTTTGGTTAAGTTCCTTTGAGTATCACCGCCTTCTGGCACCGAAAAAAGAAACACAAATTCTTCCGGTGTAATATCAAGCCCTGCAGCTTTAAAATGGCTTTTCATCGCTGTCTTAAAAACGAAACTGGCAAGATGCAGCGCATAGCCAATACTATCTTCAGGTTTAGGTATATTGGCTGACATTAAGACTACCGCGACTTTCCGTATATTTCACTGCACTAAGGTGCACAACACCTAGCGTATCGGCAGAGAAGAGGCAAAAACTTTTATAGTTGCTATTAACAACTGTTGATAAAATCATCATATATCAAACACCGGAAAATGACAAATATGAGCAAACGATGAGCGACAAAACCTAACCCTTGTGATGGGCCCCACGGGCAAAACCGGTGGATTTGGGCAAGTACGACAAGCTTCGTGAAGACCCTAAGATAAGACACCCCCGTTTTGCCAGAGCACCCTCACCTGCCTACCGCACTAATTCCACAAACTATGGGAGCTGCGAGCTAAGCATTCTCTGTGCAAGGCTTTCAGCTAGCTACCGGGTGCTACTGCAGTACTTCCATCTCTTTCAGCGGTGGCACCCACTTTCCAACTGATAGCAATGCCGCATAATACAGTGCTACCGGCTTTCAACGATCGGGCCAGGGGAATACCCGTGACTGTTTCACTTTGCCGTAAGCAAATCCTGTATCCATGGACGCTACGCCAGCAATATTATGAATTCTGGTTCGTACCAATGTTTCATAGGCCTCCAAGTCTTCGACTATAATTTTAAGCAAGTAATCACAGTCCCCTGTCATCAAATAACAATCTTGAATTTCCTCGATCAGCTCAATAGCGTCTTCGAAAATTTTCACACTCTCTTTGCTATGCTGCACCAACCGCACTCGCACAAAGCAAATAACAGGCAAGCCAAAGGCCTTTTGATCAACAAGCGCTGTATAGCCCTTAATGACGCCTGACTGCTCTAAATTACGCACGCGCCTAAGGCACGGAGATGGCGACAGGTTTACCCGCGCGGCAAGCTCATGATTTGTCAGCCGACCATCTTGTTGCAGCTCACGAATTATCTGTCGGTCTTTATTATCCATCTCACCCTCAACATTAGCATAATCAACCCTTAAATAGAGACATATAGACTGTTAAAGCAAGATACTGCCTCATAAATTAGCATATACTATAGGAAATAAGACAATAATGAATAGTATGGAAGTATTAGTATGCAACAGGATGACAGTACCAAAGGTTTCGCCACAAAAGCCATTCATCATGGATATCACCCTAGTGACGCCGAAGGTGCCTTAACACCGCCTGTGCATTTCACCTCCACCTTTGCTTTTGAAACCGCTGAACAAGGTGGTGAAATTTTCGCTGGCGAACGGGAGGGCTATTTTTACAGCCGCATTTCCAATCCGACACTGGACTTGCTTGAAAAACGTATTGCTATCCTAGAAGGCGCAGAAGCGGGTGTTGCAACTGCTTCTGGCATGGGGGCCATCACCGCCGCGTTATGGACATTCCTTGCGCCAGGCAATGAAATTATCACTGACAAAACCCTTTATGGCTGTACCTTTTCCTTCATGCAGCACGGATTGGCAAAGTTTGGCATCACTGTTACGCACGTCGACATGACCAAGCCTGAACAGTTAGAAGCTGCGATTAGCACCAAAACCAAATTGGTATATTTCGAAACACCTGCAAACCCCAACATGCGTCTTGTGGATATTGAAGCCTGTGCAAAAATCGCCCACTCCATCGGTGCCAAGGTTATCGTCGACAACACCTATGCAACACCGCTTCTGACACGTCCTATTGATTTAGGCGCTGATATTGTTGTGCATTCTGCCACCAAATACATGGGCGGGCATGGGGATTTGGTCGCGGGCCTTGCTGTTGGTTCCGCTGAGGACATCGCACAAGTGCGCCTTGTGGGCATGAAAGATATGACAGGTGCTGTAATGGCACCCATGACAGCAATGCTTGTAACACGCGGCTTGAAAACATTAGAACTGCGCATGGCCCGCCACTGCGAGAGCGCCATGATTATAGCTAAAATACTTGAAGCCCACCCTGCGGTTAGCGCTGTACATTATCCGGGACTGGAAAGCTTTCCGCAGCATGCACTCGCCAAAAAGCAAATGGCTGACTTTGGCGGCATGATCGCGTTCGAGCTTAAAGCCGGTAAACAAGCCGGAATCAACTTTATGAATAAGCTTGAGATGATCCACTGCGCTGTTAGCCTTGGCGATGCAGAAACACTGGTGCAGCACCCGGCCAGCATGACCCACTCAGCCTATACCGAGGAAGAACGTGCCGCCCACAACATTAGTGAAGGACTTGTACGCCTGTCTGTTGGCTTAGAAACGGTGGGTGACATTATTGCTGATATTGAACAAGCGCTACCATCAGTCTAAACTCAGTCTAACTAAACACTTTTCCAACACCACCTTACTACAAGATCAACCGTCTTAATGTGAGACTTCAGTCAGACATGCTTGTGTCTGCTCACCACCCTCAACTATATAGCGTCATAGGTGCAAATACGTGAGGGCCACTACCATGAAAATACTACTCGCACCCAAAGTTACTGGTCCAGAGTTTGATGTATGGATACCGGCGATAGAAGAGGCATTGCCGGAGCATGATATCGTTACGGATATAACACACGAAAACCGCGACGATATTGAAATTGCCATCATATACCAACCCCCAAGGAACACCCTTTCCAGCCTACCGAACCTACGTTTCTTTCATACCTTATCCGCAGGTATAAACGGCGTCCTTGAAGATGAGACTATTCCAACCAATATTCCCTTCGCGCGGCTAGTCGACCCCGCCATGACAGATACTATGGCCGAAACAGCCTTGATGCTCACTTTAATGGTGCATCGCAATGCACTGGGCTACATCGAACAACAACGGAACAGTTTATGGCAAGCGCTGCAACAACGGCGCGCTGCTGATGTAACAGTTTCTGTACTTGGCCTTGGCAACATGGGTGCAAAAACAGCAAAACTGATTTCAAGCATTGGTTACCGCACACTCGGCTAGAGCCGCAGCCAGAAAAACATCAGCTCATTTGAATGTTTGTCCGAGGACCGCGGCTTTCAAGCCATTCTCAACCAGTCTGATATTCTCATAAACCTGCTACCGCTGACAACAGAAACGAAAGGGCTTTTTAACACTAGAACATTCAACATGATGAAAGCAGATGCTACCTTCATCAATTTAGCGCGCGGTGGCCATGTGGTTGAAGATGATTTGCTCGCAGCGCTGAATAACAGCACCATTAAACACGCCATGCTCGATGTCTTCAATGTGGAACCTTTGCCTGAAAGCCATGTTTTTTGGCAGCACACTAAGATAACCATTCTGCCCCACATCGCCGCGATTACAGACCCAAAAACTGCTTCAACCGTAGTAGCTACTAACGTAAGGTCATTCCTAAACGGAACACCTGTCGCAGATATAGTTGACCGCACTCGCGAATATTAGAAACAGCTTTCTATTCGTTTACGTGGGGCCTAATGAGGTTACAGGCCCGCCTATAACGTTCTCCTCTAGCTTTTGCATCTATTTTGTTGCTATTTACAACAAATGTATTTAGCATCATATAGGTAAGACACATACCAAGAGGAGCACTTGATGCCTGAAGCGATAATTCTAGCCTGTTTTGTAACTATATTTATGTGGATGCCTGCCTTAATGGCCGCTGTGCGAACGCGGGGCATGGCGTCAGTGCTAGCGGGTAACCCAAAAACTGACACCACTGAAATTCCTGCATGGGCTAGGCGCTTAAACCAAGCGCACCAGAATGCTGTTGAAAACCTACCCGCCTTCATTGGTGTGTGCGTGGCAGCCGTCCTTGCTGATGCCGTAACACCAGAAACTATTTTTGCCGCATTCCTATATAGCTATGCTCGCATTGCACACGCAGTATTCTACATATTTTCGGTATTCTTTGTCCGTACCACAAGCTTTATGATCAGCTGGGCAGCGATCATCTACATTGGCCTTGTCGTACTTGGCAAGCTGTAGCAATTCAAGTGGCTACTCAAATAAACAAAGCCGGAGCATTTTAAGTGCTCCGGCGTTTCACATATTGAAACTAAGGCCGCCGATTTAAGCCGTAACCCTTCTTCAAAGCGCTGTTCCTGAAGCAGACAACAACGCGCGCCAAGCAAACACCGGTTTTATCAGGCAAATCCAGCGAACTGTTGGCTTAGGCAACTATGAAACGACTAGCCCAGTGCTGCGTGCGTGACCTCCTAAATAATAGATGAACACACTGCCATGGCGTCAGTGATGGATGAGCATACGAGTACGCAGAGGCAGGCGGTCTACAAGAAATACACCTTGATCTTCTTCAGCTGCTTAGGTTGCGATCTATTGAAGTCAGCCCAAATGGCAATTACACCTTGGTTTTGGGAAGAAAATAGCCTATACCAAACTATATAGTTTTTTTTTGCAATTAAATACAATTATCGTCATTTCGGGGGAATATTCATGACAGTTAAAAAATCTCTACTAATCGTGCCATCACTCTTAGCTTGCCTATTCTCACACGGTCCAACCGCAGCTGTAGACCTGCTATACACTGAAACCGACCGAGTGACGCTGCCTAGTAGCAACACTTGGTGGGACTATATAAAAATGCAGCCCGGCAGCAGCCATTTGTATATGGCTCGCGTTAAAGATGGTCTAACTGTTTTCGACGTAGATACCAACAAGGTTGTCACCACAATTGAAAACTCTATCGGCGCCAATGGCCCGCTATTGTTGCCGGACTATAACCGTGGCTATATCGCCATGACCGATGGCACACTGCTAACTGTCAACCTTGAAACACTAAAGCCCATTGAACGAAAACAACTGGCCAACGACGGCGGACTGAATAGCGGTTTTTTTGACCCGGCCACCAAGCTTGTTCACTTCATTACAGGCACCCGGGAAAAAGAATCCACATGGTTTACGATAGATCCTGCAACCGGAAAATTACTTAGCAAAAAAACCTTCCCATTCCGCAAAATGGATGATGCAGCAACGGACGGTAAAGGCACTATCTTTGCCCCAGTGCGCTATGACAACATCATCATGAAACTAAAATCAGATACCCTTGAGGAATTTGATCGCTGGACAGTGTCTTGCAATGTTAAAAAGATCTATTATCAGACCCACAGCGACCGTATCTTTGGAGCTTGCGGTGGCGACAAGCCCACCTTCTTTGTGCTGAATGCGCAAACCGGTGAGGAAATCGCCAGCATTGAAATTGGTCGTGACCTTGACGCCATGGTGATTGATGAAAAACGCCAACGTATTATCACTGCCAACGGTGAAGGCAGCCTGACAGTTATCGGGCAGGACGGCCCCAACACTTTCAAAAAGCTGGGAACAATTTACACTTCAGTCGGTGCCCGCATGATGCACATTGACGATCGCACGGGCCGCTTGTTTGTCGTGAATGCAACTGAAACTATAACGCCCGCAGACCCTAAAACCGGCGACACAGATTATGAATATCACGCTGACACGTTTGTGGTGGCCACTTTCACACCACAATAACCATCCACTTCAGTACGAACATACAATAATAACCGCACTGTTGACACCTCAGAGTGATGAGCGGCTTGAGCCTTGGACTGAAGGCCGAGGCCACAGCTAGCACCGTAGAACAGGCAAGCCGGGCACAAAAAAAGGCCCAGAAGCATTCACTTCTGGGCCTTTTTACTTAATTTCAGACAAAAAGCCTACGTCAGGCCCTTTTCCATTGCGCTGCACATGCGGCGCGCAAAGGCAGTTGGATCATCAAGCGGGTCGCCTTCAAGGATTTTGGCTTGATCAAGGATCAGCCACACCGGGTCAGCCAGTGCATCAATAGCACCAGTCTCACTGGCTTTTTCAGCGAGCTTACGAATAACCGGATGCGCTGGGTTAATCTCAAGTACTTTAGCGGCTTCATGGTCTAGCTGGTTACTGGCTTTCAGCAAACGCTCAAGCGCCATATCCATGCCTGTGTCACTAGCCACAAGACAAGATGCCGTTTCCGTAAGCCTGCCTGACGCCCGTACTTCAGCAACTTTCTCGCCAAGCACTTCTTTCATCAGAGTAGTGAGCGTTGTCATTTG
>JAESTR010000074.1 GCA_016763495.1 Kordiimonadaceae bacterium | reverse complement strand
GTGTTCTTATCGCCAACTCGAACCTTGTACCCGCGTGGGCTACTTGGGAGCATTTTAACGAGCTCGATAAAAAAGGCCTGATGATGTACGGCCAGATGACGGCTGGGTCGTGGATTTATATTGGCAGTCAAGGTATTGTGCAGGGCACTTACGAAACCTTTGTGGAAATGGGTCGTCAGCATTTTGGCGGCGACTTAGCAGGTAAGTGGGTTCTAACCGCTGGCCTTGGCGGCATGGGCGGCGCGCAAACATTAGCAGCTACCATGGCTGGTGCGTCGTGCATCGCGATTGAATGCCAAGAAAGCCGGATCGATTTTCGCATGAAAACGGGCTATGTGGATGCGCGTGCTGAAACTATTGAAGAGGCTGTGGTGCTTGTTGAGCAGTCCCACAAAAAAGGCAAAGCTATTTCTGTGGGTGTGCCGGGTAATGCTGCGGAAATTCTCCCCTATATGATTGAGAATGACATTCGTCCAGACGCGGTAACCGACCAAACCTCTGCGCATGATCCTGTGAATGGGTACTTGCCTATTGGTTGGACTGTGGGCGAATGGGTCAGTAAGCGTGAAACGGACCCTGAAGCAGTGGCGGCAGCGGCAAAGCCATCTATGGCAGTGCATGTGAAGGCGATGTTGGCTTTCCACAAAATGGGTATTCCGACATTCGATTACGGGAATAATATCCGTCAAGTGGCGTTTGACGAAGGCGTGAAAAACGCGTTTGATTTCCCGGGGTTTGTGCCCGCGTATATCCGCCCGCTTTTCTGCCGCGGTGTTGGCCCGTTTCGGTGGGTAGCGCTGTCTGGTGATCCAGAAGATATTTATAAGACCGACCAAAAAGTGAAAGAGCTGATCCCTGATGATCAGCATCTGCATAATTGGCTCGATATGGCTCGGGAGCGCATTCAGTTTCAGGGCTTGCCAGCGCGCATTTGCTGGGTTGGCCTCGGTGATCGCCACCGGCTTGGCCTTGCTTTCAATGAAATGGTTAAAAATGGCGACCTGAAAGCCCCTGTGGTTATTGGCCGTGACCATTTGGATAGTGGCTCTGTCGCCAGCCCTAACCGTGAGACCGAAGCGATGCAAGACGGTTCTGATGCCGTGTCTGATTGGCCGCTTCTTAACGCGATGCTCAACACCGCGTCTGGCGCAACATGGGTCAGCTTACATCACGGAGGTGGTGTTGGTATGGGCTACAGCCAGCATGCGGGCATGGTTGTGTTATGTGACGGCACCGACGATGCCGCAGAGCGTGTTGGTCGTGTGTTGTGGAATGACCCCGCGACGGGCGTGATGCGCCATGCGGATGCGGGATATGAAATCGCGCAAAATTGCGCACGTGAAAAGGGCCTTAACTTGCCCATGCTTGGCAAATAGGGGTGACTATGACACAGCAACAAATGACTAAACGCGCTGGCGAGTTCACACTTGCCGACTTGCGCTCGATCTATGAAAACTCAACTAATTTTCAGCTTGATGAAAGTGATGCTTCTGGCATTAACCGCGCGCGCCAAACTGTAACCGATTTGATCGATAGTGGCGAAACGGCTTACGGCATCAACACGGGCTTTGGCTTGATGGCCAATACCAAAATCGCCGCCGAGGATGTTGAAACGCTGCAGGAAAATTTGGTGCTATCCCACGCGACAGGTACAGGTGCACCACTTTCTGACGGTGTAGTGCGGCTTATCCTCGCGATGAAATCAACCAGCCTCGCGCAAGGCTTTTCAGGTATTCGGCCAGAAGTGATTGATGCGCTGCTTACACTGCTGCGCACAGAATTGTACCCTGTTATTCCGGCAAAAGGCTCAGTTGGGGCGTCGGGTGACTTAGCGCCGCTCGCGCATATGTCGACCATTTTACTAGGTGTTGGTGACGTGAGCTATAAGGGCAAGATCATCCCCGCCACAGAGGCACTGGAAATTGCAGGGTTAAAACCGATCCGATTGCAAGCCAAAGAAGGATTGGCGTTACTGAACGGCACACAGGTTTCAACGGCACTGGCTATTTCAGCGCTGTTTGAAATTGAGAATGTCTTTGCTGCCGCGATGGTGGCGGGTGCCATGTCAGTGGACGCGATGAAGGGTAGCTTGGTGCCGTTTGATGCCCGTATTCATGCGGTGCGCCGTCAGCAGGGCCAAATTGATACGGCTGCGACATATCTCGAACTGATTAAAGGCAGCGAAATTAACGCGTCGCACGCCCACTGCGAAAAAGTGCAAGACCCCTACAGCCTCAGGTGCCAACCGCAAGTGATGGGCGCTGCGCTCGGAGTGATGCGCCAAGCCGCGGAGACACTCTTAATCGAAGCAAATGCCGTTACCGATAATCCGCTTATTTTCCCGGATGAAGGCGATATTCTGTCCGGCGGTAACTTCCACGCCGAGCCAGTTGCAATGGCCGCTGATATGCTGGCGGTGGCGATCGCAGAAGTGGGCTCTATTTCAGAGCGGCGTACAGCTTTGCTCGTGGACCCAAAAATGTCAGGTCTGCCTGCTTTCCTTGTGGAAGATAGCGGCCTCAACAGTGGCTTTATGATCGCGCAGGTAACCACTGCTGCGCTTGTTAGTGAAAATAAGGCGCTGGCGCATCCATGCAGTGTTGACAGCATTCCTACATCCGCCGGGCAGGAAGACCATGTTTCCATGGCGACCCACGCCGCCCGCCGTTTGCACGATATGGCGGAAAACGCGGGGGCTGTGGTGGCAATTGAACTGCTGAGTGCTGCGCAGGGCGTTGATTTTCACCGACCAATGAAATCGAGTGATGTGTTGGAAGCTGCCCATGTATTGGTGCGTGAAAAGGCCGCGTTCTATGACAAAGATCGCTATTTCGCACCAGAGATTGAAGGTGTGCGAAAGCTTGTTGCTTCAGGGGAATTCTGTGGTTTTGTAGAAAGCTTACTGCCGTCCACTTAAGGCATGGGAATGCGCATATGATTGACCGATATACTCTGACAAGGGGCACAAGCCCCTTGATCATCTCAATGCCGCATAGTGGTGTAGAGCTTGGCCCGTTTGCAGCTTTGATGACGGACACCGCGCGGCTGAATACGGACTGTGATTGGCATTTGCCTCGGCTATATTCATTTCTGCCTGCGCTGGGCGCCACGGTATTGCAGGCGAATTATTCAAGATATGTAGTGGACTTGAACCGAGATCCATCAGGTAAAAGCCTGTACGCAGGACAAAATGTAACGGAGCTCTGCCCGACTACAACATTTGATGAAGCTCCTATTTACGAGAAGGGACGGGCGCCGAATAGTGACGAAGTATTAGATAGGGTAGATGCATATTGGATGCCGTACCATGATGCCTTAAATGCGGAAATACAGCGCGTTCGCAACCAATTTGGGTATGCGCTTTTATGGGATGCACATTCCATCCGTTCCCAAGTGCCCCGGTTTTTTGAGGGGCACTTACCGGACTTTAATATTGGCACTAATGAAGGGAAAAGCTGTGCAGCCAGTTTGGCTGAAAGTGTAGTCGATGCTATTGGTCAAAACACGAGCTATAGCAGTGTGCATAATGGACGTTTCAAGGGCGGCTATATTACGCGCCAGTATGGCCAGCCAGAACGCGGTGTGCATGCTGTCCAGCTTGAGTTATCGCAGACCACTTATATGGATGAAAACTATCCGTATGCTTTTTTGCCTGAAAAAGCCAAGGCTGTGCGACCTGTTATTCTGGCTGCCTTAGAAGCTATGCTGAACTGGCAGCCTCACAGCTAAAGCAGTTGCTTCAGTCGGGCAGGGTCTAAGTTGCCGCCACTTACCACACACACTATGTTTGAGCCTGCAGGTAGCGTGTCTTTGTTGGCAAGCAAACCTGCTAGCGCAGCGGCACCTGCGGGCTCAGCATATAGCTTGCAGCGCTCCATCAATAATAAAAGCGCTTCTGTGATTTGCTCGTCGGTGACGAGGAGCATTTCCTTTACGCGATCTTTGGCAATCTCAAAACATGCTCTGCCAGTACTCGGTGCGGCAAGCCCGTCTGCG
>JAESTR010000073.1 GCA_016763495.1 Kordiimonadaceae bacterium | reverse complement strand
GGGCAGGGGCCTATGAGCTTACTGCGCGTCCTGACGTACCTACGGCAGTTATCATCAACGAGTATCTGGATGTTGCGCACGCGTTTTACGACCGTACTGAAGCATCATTTGTGAATGGTGTGCTTGATAAATTGGCAAAATCAATCCGTTAAAAACACAATTCAACAGTAACTCAAATCAATAAGGCCGAGAGGCATGCCTGACGAATTTGACCTGATCGCGACATATTTTGCGCCTCTCGCCGGGGATTTCGCGCTTGGGCTGAAGGATGATGCAGCCTGTTTTGCAGCGAAGCCCGGTTATGATTTGATTGTCAGCAAAGACGTGCTTGTTGAAGGCGTGCATTTTTTCAAAAACACGCCTGCGGACCATATAGCGTTTAAAGCTGTTGCGGTTAATGTTTCAGACTTAGCTGCTAAAGGGGCTGTGCCTCACGCCTACCTTGTGGGGTTAACAGTACCGTCTGCTACGGATGATAGCTGGTGGCCAAACTTTGCAAATGGCTTGCGCGATGCTCAATCTAAGTTTGGTCTTCAGCTTGCTGGTGGGGATACTACGTCATTTAATGCAGATGCGCCGCTGGTGATCAGCGTTACTGTTATGGGTTATGTACCTGAGGGTATGATGATAAAACGCTCTGGCGCAAGCGTAGGTGATGACATTTATGTCACCGGTACACTTGGTGATTCTGCACTAGGTTTAGCTGGGCTGCAGAACAAAATCGTAGCTTCAGACTTTCTAGTGCGCAGATATCATTTTCCGGAACCAAGACCGTGGGTTGGCACGGCCTTGATAGGATTGGCGACAGCAGCAGCGGATATTTCAGATGGGTTAGTCGCGGACCTTGGGCATATTTGTCGGGCATCTGGTACTGGTGCAACAATTAAAGAAGATTTACTGCCACTTTCTGGCGATGCACAGATAGCGCTGGAGAAAGACGGCGCATTGAAAGCGCTCGTCTATGGCGGTGGCGATGATTATGAAATTCTGTTCACAGCGAGTATTGATCGCCAAGCGGAAGTCACTCAGATAAGTGCGGAAGTATGTGTTCCCATTACGAAAATCGGCACGATAGAAAAACAGCCTGCTGTCAGACTAGTTGATATGAGTGGTGACATAGTGCACACTCAAATAGCTGGATTTCAGCATTTCAGGTAATATAGGCACTAGGTAAGATTATGTCAGAAGCAGATGGTGAAGAAGGTAGCTCCGGCTCAAAGCTCTTGGTCATGGGAGCATTGTTGGGAATGGCGGTTGGCGGTGGCGGCGCTTATTATTTTGCAGGCGGTGCGGCGCCCTCTGAACCGGGGCAGGAGCAGAAAGCAGCAAAGGAAGTTTTTAAAGAACTTATCTCTGTACCTTTCGTACGATTGGCCGTGCCTATTTATGCCACGCGTAAAAATCGACGCCGTTTGATGGGTAATTATTTCATTGATGCCAATATTCAGGTTGACGGAGAAGATAACCAAATTGCTATCAAGCGGTCTGTTGCGCAATTGCAGCATGGTTTTATTTCGACTATCAGTCGGGCTGAATTGATGGTTTCAGAAACCTCCAAAGAAATTGACACTGAAAAATTGGCAAGGCTGTTGAAAAAAAAGGCCATTCAAATTATGGGCCCAGGCATAGTTGAAGACGTAACAATCACCGGCGCAATGCTTATGCCACGCTAATATTACACACACAGTAGTTTATTGTTTTTGATGGCGGCCCTCTCATAGTAGGGCCGCTTTCTTTTGTATAGTCTCTTGCCAGCCCGGCAATTGCTTCTTAAGGTAAATTTTCTGGTAATGATTCCATCATCATCAGAATTTGTACGGGTCAAGGTGGAAGTTGGGGAGTATCGCCACCTTTGAACGGATGTAGAGAGTAACCGACCGTTTTTTGGCCCATTGTGTAGGGTTTTAAAGGGGAGATCATCCCATGACAGTGTTGTACGCTGCCATTCTTTGTGGCTTGGTGGCCGTTCTGTACGGTATAATTACGCGTCGTTCGATTTTATCGGCGAGCGCGGGCAATGATAAAATGCAAGAAATCGCGCTAGCTATTCAAGAAGGCGCACAAGCATATCTTAATAGGCAGTATCGCACGATCGCCATTGTTGGCGTTGTGGTTACTATTGCGCTCTTTTTCATGATTGGAGAGCTATCAGCTCTTGGTTTTGTTATTGGAGCCGTACTTTCGGGTCTGGCAGGCTATATCGGCATGCTTATCTCTGTTAAGGCGAATGTTCGCACCACTGAAGCTGCGCGCACCGGGTTGCAAGCTGGTTTGACGTTGGCATTTAAAGCGGGCGCCGTGACCGGCATGTTGGTTGCGGGCCTTGCTCTTTTGGCAGTTGCAGGTTTTTATCAGTTACTAACAGGGCCAATGGGTATTGCACCTACGGACCGTTTGGTGATCGATAGTCTTGTATCGCTTGGATTTGGCGCTTCACTTATTTCAATTTTCGCTCGTTTGGGCGGGGGTATCTTTACTAAAGGCGCAGACGTAGGGGCTGACCTTGTAGGTAAAGTAGAAGTTGGTATTCCTGAAGATGACCCACGTAACCCAGCGGTTATCGCAGATAACGTTGGCGATAATGTGGGTGATTGCGCAGGCATGGCCGCAGATTTGTTTGAAACTTATGTTGTAACAATTGGCGCAACAATGGTTTTGTCCGCCTTATATATATCTGAAGGTGCCGCTGAAATTATGCAGTTGCCGCTTATTATTTGTGCTGGCTGTATTCTAACGTCTATCCTTGGTACATATTTTGTGAAGCTTGGTAAAAGCAACAACATTATGGGCGCGCTTTATAAGGGCTTCCTTGTTACTGCTGTTTCCTCCGCTGTCATTATGTGGTTTGCAATGGAGTGGGCACTGGGTGACATGAACAGAGTGTTCACTGCAGGCGAGACAGACTTCACTGGCAGGCTTCTGTATTATTGTGGTTTGGTTGGCCTTGTGGTTACAGGCTTAATTATTTGGATCACTGAGTATTATACAGGCACTGAATATCGCCCTGTTAAATCCATCGCAAAAGCATCTGAAACTGGTCACGGTACGAACGTGATCCAGGGTCTTGCTATTTCGCTTGAATCAACGGCGCTACCGACACTTGTTATTTGTGCCGGTATTATCGCTGCTTATATGATGGCGGGTATCCTTGGCCTTGGTTTTGCTGCGACTGCAATGCTTGCACTTGCGGGTATGGTTGTTGCGCTTGATGCATATGGTCCGGTGACAGATAACGCTGGCGGCATTGCTGAAATGGCGGGTCTTGAAGGCGATGTACGTGACCGTACAGATGCTCTGGATGCTGTCGGTAATACGACAAAAGCAGTGACTAAAGGCTATGCAATTGGTTCTGCAGGTCTTGCGGCACTTGTGTTGTTTGGCGCTTATACGGCTGATTTGGAGAAATACTTCAGTCACCTAACTGTAGACTTTAGCCTATCAAATCCATACGTGATTGTTGGCTTGTTCCTTGGTGCTAT
>JAESTR010000072.1 GCA_016763495.1 Kordiimonadaceae bacterium | reverse complement strand
GGGTATTTGTTCAGGCAGTTTTCTGGGTCTTTAATGTGCACACGTTCGAGCAGCTTAACTGCACGCGCACGAATTTCTGCCGCAGACATCTTTGTATGGTGTTTCGCGGCCTCGCACATTTGATAGCCAATTTTGAGCGCCGGATTAAGGGACACCATTGGTTCCTGAAAGATCATGGTGATGGCAGTGCCGCGAATAGATTGCAGGGTTTTCTGGCTAAGGTTCGCCAAATTTTTGCCCTGAAAATCTATTGATCCACCACTGACCTTTCCACCTGACGGCAATAGCCCAAGTACGGAACGCGCCACCATTGTTTTGCCAGACCCGCTTTCACCGACCACAGCCAGTACTTCGCCAGCTTTGATATCAAAAGACACGTTCCTAACCACACTTTTCTCACTCTCGGCAGAGGGGAAGGTAATCGTCAGGTCATTTACGGAAAGAAGAGCAGGTGTCATCTTTCACTCCTCATGCGCGGGTCAAAATAGTCACGTAGTGCATCACCAATCAGGTTAACGGCAAGCAGTGTCATCGTAATCGCAATGCCGGGGAATATGCCCATCCACGGGTTGAGGCCCAGATAATTGCGGCTGTCGGAGAGCATGCTGCCCCATGAAGGCGCGGGTGGTGGCACGCCCAGCCCAAGGAAACTTAGGGCGGTTTCTGAAAGCATGGCTGCTGTAAAAATGGACGTGGAGACCACAATGATTGGCGTGATACAATTTGGCAGAATATGGCGGAACAAGGTGACCATATCACTGTTGCCAATCAATTTACTGGCTTCAACAAATTCCTTTTCCCGGAGTGATAAAACTGTGCCGCGCACAATCCGCGTGATTGACGGCGTGTACGCAACACCAAGAGCGAAAATTACCCCAACTTCAGTAGGCCCGAGTGCAGCCATAATGCCGAGAACTAGGAGTAAGCCGGGAAAAGCCATCAGGCTGTCAATGAACACCATTAGGATACGGTCGAGCCAGCCGCCAAAAAAGCCTGTTATACCGCCAACAGTGACACCGGCGACAATCGCGATGGTGACGGAAGCTAATGCTACTCGTAGGCTGATAAAAGCTCCGGCTGCCACACGAGAAAAAACATCGCGGCCATATTCATCTGTGCCAAAAAGATGCATTGGGGATGGTAATGCAAACCGGTTGAGGAAGTCAGTCTCAACAGCATCATAAGGTGTCAGCAGTGTGCCAATTAGCGCGATGGAGAGTATCAGGCCCAGTAGACTGAGACCTATGAGTGCATTGGCGCGGAGCCGTTTTATTTTTTTCAGCATGCCCAATGCCCCTACAGTTTTACACGTGGGTCAAACAGGGGATACATCAAATCTATCAGCGAGTTCACGAATACATAAGCGCTGGATACAAGGATCATTACGCCTTGCACCATCACATAGTCGCGGGCGTAGATGCTGGTGACAAGCAGCCGCCCAAGGCCGGGCAGCGTGAATACAGTTTCCACAACGGCTGCACCGCCAAGCAATGAACCCAGTACTAAGCCAATGAGCGTTAAAGTGGGAATGAAGGTGTTTTTAAGGGCGTGCCTGAAAAGCACGGCACCTTCACTTATGCCCTTAGCACGGGCATGGGTGATGTAATCAAGCCGCAGCACGTCAATAGTTGTTGAGCGCACCATTCTGAGTATGCCGCCAGTTTCAGCAACCACCAGCGCTGTTACAGGAAGGATTAAAAACAGGATGCCCTCTTTGAAATCAACGAAGGGAGAAATGTAACCAAAGGTGGGTAGCCACTGTAATTCTACCCCAAACAGCAGTACCAGCGCTATGGCAAGCCAAAAGCTGGGCACTGACATACTAAAAGCCGCGAATGTAACAATAGCGGTGTCAGTAAGTCGGTTTTGTCGCCATGCTGCGAGCGTGCCGAAAAGTACAGCGATCACAGCGGCAAATATAACGCTGATGGTGACAACTTGGGCTGTCACGCCAAACCGCTCTAACATGGCAGGCAATACTTCTTCGCCGGTGACGACAGACTTTCCAAAATCTAGATGCAGCAGTTGACCGATCCAGTCTGTATATTGAACCAGAAGTGGTTTATTGAGGCCTAACTCTGCACGTGTGCGTTCTACAAGGTCAGGGTCTGCCATATCGCCCAGCATTAGCACCACTGGGTCGCCGGGAACCAAGCGCATCACCACGAACACGGTTATTGTCACAAAGAAGAGCGTAGGGATAAGCATTAGTATTTTTTTAAGCGCGTATGACAGCATGCTAGTGGCCTTTCAGCTGCACGTTCCACATGCGTAGCTTGGAGCCGACCCATGGTTTATGCCCTATGACACGGTGTGTAACGGCTTCAATGATGGGTACATTGTATATGTTTACAACAGGAGCCTCGAGCATCATGCGGTTGTGGATTGCTTCGAATAGTTTTTTACGCTCTGCAGGGTCGGCGGTTTTGGCAACTTTATCCATAAGGGCTTGGGCCTCTGCATCTTGCCACCGGTTCGGGTTGCGCTTCTTGTCTCCAAGCAGGGTATTATAATTCATAAAAGCGGTCATACGCGGCGAATATTCAAACGCCATTAACTGGTAGTTACCGTCAAAATAGGCACCAAGGAGAGAGGCCATCTCTATGACTTTCACTTGAATGTTGATGCCAGCTTTTTTGAGCATGGTTTCAGCAATCATAGCTGTATCGAAAAAAGCCTGATCCACCCGCGTGGTAAGAATGACAATTGGCTCTCCCGTATAACCCGCTTCCGCGAGCAGCGCCTTTGACTTATCGAGGTCATATTCGTAGGGCTGTGCATGCTTGCTTGTATAATTGAAGTCACTTGGCGGCATCGTAGAAGGGTTTGGCTCTGCAAGGCCAAGCGTAGCCACCTTGGCGAAAGTTTTTAGGTCTATCGCATGGGCGATCGCTAGCCGTATACGGCGATCTGACAATAAAGGGTCAGCTGTTTGCATCAAAATAGTGCCACGGGCTAAACCGGGGCTATCTAGTGTTTTAACACGCTTGCTTTTACGCATGTCTAAGGCAGTAATGGGCGAGAGGGATGAAAGCACATCAATCTGGCCAGCGTTAAGCGCGGCTTTTGCTGCCATTTGGTCGGCGATTGTAATGAATTTTAGATATTTAGCGTGCGCTATTTTACGGCCAGAAAGGCCGGACGGGGCGTCGTTGCGCGGCTTATAGCCATCGTATCGTTCCAGGATTACATATTGGCCTTTGCGCCATTCCTTGAGCATGTACGGGCCTGTGCTGATTGGCTTGATCCAGTTGCCGTCAGCATCCCAGCTGTCAGGGTGTAATAATGGGATAGGGCACTGAAAATACGCCAGCTTTTCAAGGAAAACGGCACTCGGACGATCTAACTTGATGGTCAGCGTTAGTTTGTCAGGTGCTGTGACAGAAATTACCGTTGCACCGACCTGACCATTATAAAAATTCAGGCACTGAAAGCCCGTGGCCGGGTCTAGCATTTTGTTCCAAGTTGCTACAGCGTGGGCCGCGTCTACGGGTTCACCGTTATGGTATGTGAGCCCTTCACGAAGGCTAAAACTAAATTGGGTTAAATCTTCAGAAATAGTGATGGTTTCAGCTGCCATTGGCGCGATTGATAAGTCACCTCTGTGGGTAACGAGAGGCTCAACAATATGCAAAATTACATCATCTGTATATGAATCGCGTTTCACACCTGGCTGCGTGGAACGCATGTCGCTCGACATGGCGATTCGTATTTCATAGTCATCATCTGCATTTGTCACCGTTCCAAACAGGGTGGGTATTAGCAGCGGCAGTAGGACCAATGTTTTTTTGCTGAAAATGC
>JAESTR010000071.1 GCA_016763495.1 Kordiimonadaceae bacterium | reverse complement strand
CTCTAAATTTCTCAAGCGTACTTTATTGGTTATTTTTTGCCCGATCAAATCGCGAATGTAAAATACATCTACCGCCCGTTCGCCAATGGTCGACACATGGGCAGACAGGATGGTCAGTTTTAAGCCGTAGAGTGCATAAGCCAAATCATAAAGTGGCCCCGGACGATCTTTTGCATTCACTTCAATCACTGTAGACCAATTGGACGCCTTATTATCCACCAGCACCATTGGCTCTACTTCAAAGGCATCATCTTTGTTGCCGTAAACGCGCTTGTGTTTGAGGCGCTCTTTGGGGCGCACACTACCTTGCAGGGTTTGCAGTATTGTTTCCTCGAGTGTGTCTAACTGCCTGCGGCTGTCAAAAGCATGGCCTTCAAGGTCTTGCACCGTGAAATTATCCAATGCCATCCCGTCACGGGTGGTGTGGATTTTGGCGCTCATAATGGTTGCGCCGCCAACACCAAGTGCGCCTACGATCCGGGCAAACATGCCAGGGTGATCTTCTGCATAAACAGCAACATTGGTCATATCCTGAAATGTTTCAACGCGGGCAGTTACACCGAGCAGTTCCTTTTTGGTATCTAATCGGCGTACAAGGCGTGCATTTTGTACCAGCGTGTCTTTGTCTTCAGCAATCCAGTAAGCGTCATTTAAGCGTTTGAAGTATGTTTCTGTTTCGGGTGCGGTCCAATCGGTTAACTTGGTTGTGAGCTCTTCTTTTTTGGCTTGTACACGTTCGCTGCGGCCTCTTGTGGCATGCCCAACAAGCAGCACTTCTTCCGCGCTTCGGTACAGTTCACGTAGAAGCTGGCCTTTCCACCCGTTCCAAATGCCCGGACCAACGGCGCGGATATCTACAACCGTTAGGATAAGCAACAGGCACAGCCGTTCGGGGCTTTTAACCAGATCACAAAAGTCCAATATGGTTTTATGGTCTGACAAGTCCCGCTTAAAAGCTGTGTTGCTCATGAGAAGGTGCCAACGCACCAGCCACGCCACCGTTTCGGTTTCAGCAGGCGATAGGCCAAAGCGCGGGCAAAGCTCACCTGCTACCTCCGCCCCAAGGACTGAATGGTCGCCGCCTCTGCCCTTGGCGATGTCATGCAGGAGAACCGACACGTACAGGACGTTACGTGAGTTGATTTTCTGGATAATTATGCTGGCCAGCGGATGGTCTTCAGCCAAGGTGCCAGCTTCAATCTTTGATAGCAAACCAATGGCTTGGATCGTATGTTCATCCACTGTGAAGTGATGATACATATCATATTGCATTTGCGCGACCACACGGCCGAAATCTGGTACAAATTTGCCAAAAACCCCCGCTTCATTCATGCGACGCAAGTTGGTTTCGCCATCCTGCATGGAAGTGAGGACTTTTAAAAAGTCTTGATTGGCAGTTTTGTCATTGCGCACTTTTTTACCAATGCGGCTTAAGTTCCGTTTCATGAGGCGTAAGGCGTCAGGGTGGATATCGAGGCCTTTTTCATCAGCCACCTGAAAGATTCTGATCATCAGCGCGGGGTCATTTTTAAAGTCATCGTCGTCAATGGCAGTTAGGCGGCCTCTTTCAATAGCAAACTCTTTAAGTTTTTTTGTGCGCCGAAAGCGGGAGAAAAATGTTTTTTGCTGCCGGGCTTCAAGCACAGCACAGAAAATCCGCGTTAAATCCCCAACTTGTTTGGCAACAAGAAAATAATGCTTCATGAAGCGTTCAACACCGCTCAGGCCGGGGTGGTCTTTATAGTGTAGCGCTTCAGAAAGTTGGCGCTGCATATCAAATGTTACTCGTTCTTCCGCGCGGTTAGCGATGAAATGAATGGCAACGCGGACTGTCCACAAAAAGGATTCAGCTTTACGAAACTGCCGATTCTCAGCCTCAGTTAGCAGGTTAGGGCTCACAGACTGCGCGCGGTCCACACCGTATAGATAGCGTGCGATCCACCACATGGTTTGCAAATCGCGTAGGCCGCCTTTGCCATCCTTAATGTTTGGCTCAACCACATAGCGGCTATCACCCAAACGTTTGTGACGCTTGTCTCTTTCTTGCAGTTTCTGCTCTACAAAATCTTTACCGGTGCCTGATACTACGCGGCGGATAAAGCGCTTGGCCGCCAGTTGGTATAGCTTTTCGTCACCCCACAAAAACCTGGCTTCTAGCAGAGCTGTTCGGATGGACAGGTCTTCTTTGGCCAGTTTTGTGCATTCGTCTGGGGTGCGGGTGGCGTGGCCTACCTTTAGGCCTAAATCCCATAGAACATAGAGCATATATTCTACGACATTCTCTGCCCAGGGCGTTGATTTGTAAGGAATAAGGAAAAGCAAATCAATGTCGGAATAGGGAGCAAGCTCACCGCGCCCATAACCGCCTGTTGCCACGAGCGCGAGCCTCTCACTTGTTGTGGGGTTGGGCAGCGGATAGATTTTCTCTGTCACAAAATCGAAAAGCGTACGCAGCAATTGATCAACTAAATATGACAGCGCCCGTGAACACGTATGGCCTTTATCCCCCTCTTCAAAAAAACGCCGCTTCACTTCCTCCCAGCCAGTTTGGTGCGCCTCTTTTAGTATTTTTACGAGTGCAGGCTGCCATTCGCTTTGTTGTGTATTCTCCGCTAAGTCATCTAGCGCAATTACAAGCGCTTTGCGGTTTATCAAAGATAGGCGGTTTTTTATCTGGCTCATTCGGTGCTAATCCAATTGGGGGGGGTGGCGTTTCAGTTATCAGTCAGAAATCTATCAATCGTTGGGCATCGCACCTTTAAGCGCATAGAGCATTTCTAGTGCTTCACGGGGGGAAAGCTCGTCAGGTTTGATGGTGGATAATAATTCTTCCACTGCTGAAGCCTCTGCCTCAAGTGGGGCAGACGTGGGGCGTGCTGTATTCTGGAATAAAGGCAGATCATTGATCAAACCTTCGCTTTTATTGCCATCTTCGCTGCTTTCCAGATGGTCAAGCACTTGCCGGGCCCGGTTAATAACGGCTTGTGGTAAGCCGGCGAGTTTGGCTACTTGAATGCCGTAGGACCTGTCAGCAGCACCAGCTGCTACTTCATGCAAGAAGACAACATCGCCTTTCCATTCCCGCACTTTCATAGACCTGAGAGACACAGAATCGAGCGTTTGTTTAAGTGCCGTTAACTCGTGATAGTGGGTGGCGAATAAAGCGCGTGATTGGTTGATATTATGGAGGTTTTCAACCGCTGCCCACGCGATGGACAAGCCATCATATGTGGCCGTGCCGCGGCCAATTTCGTCCAAAATTACAAGCGAACGCGGACCTGCCTGATTAAGAATAGCGGCAGTTTCCACCATTTCCACCATGAAAGTTGAGCGGCCGTGCGCCAAATCATCAGACGCACCCACGCGGCTAAACAGCCGGTCAACAGTGCCGATGTGCGCTTTGTCAGCGGGCACAAAAGCACCCATTTGCGCCAGCACGGCGATGAGTGCGTTTTGCCTCAGGAAGGTGGATTTACCAGCCATATTAGGGCCAGTGATAAGCCAAAGCCTGTCATCAGGCGCTAAGTTACAGTCGTTGGTAACAAAGGGTTTGCTCTCGTTCGCCATCAGGGCTTTTTCAACAACTGGGTGCCTACCGCCTTTAATGTCAAAGCTTAAGCTGTCATCAATTTCTGGCCGTATGTGGCGCTCTTCTTCAGCGTATGTGGCGTGGGCGGTGCTTACGTCCAGTATAGCTAGTGCATCAGCGGCAAGTGAAATTGTACCCGCTGATTCCAAAACTAACCTCACTAGGTCGGAAAATATCTCATTCTCAAGGGCTTGAGCCCGATCCCCTGCTTCGGATATTTTACCCGCAAGTTTAGAAAGTTCAGTCGTGGAAAAACGAACGGCGCTTGCCAGTGTTTGCCGGTGAATGAATGTTTCATTTAAGGGCGGAGACAACAAGGCCTCAGCGTTTTTGGCGGACATATCTACATGGTAGCCAAGCACGTTATTATGTTTGATTTTGAGGGCTGTAATACCCGTGAGCTGTTTATAGTCCCCTTCCAGCTGAGCTATAAGCTGGCGGCTATGGTCTTTGAGGGTACGAAATTCATCGAGCGCGCTATTATACGCTGCAGCTACAAAGTTGCCGTCACGGATGATAAGCGGTGG
>JAESTR010000070.1 GCA_016763495.1 Kordiimonadaceae bacterium | reverse complement strand
GGCTGGCGGGTGAAGCCGGGCGCAGGTTATCTGCCACAGGGATATTAACACTGAGGGCGGAAGCGCACAGCAGCCAGCACCGAAATCGCGACGATGCGTTAGCGCGCTTAAAAAGCCTGCTTCTAAAAGCTGAAAAACCGAAAAAATACCGCGCCAAAACCCGCCCAACCAGAGCCTCAAACGAACGCCGTTTGGCCAGCAAGACCCAGCGCAGCACGCGCAAGCAAACTCGCGGAAAAGTAAAATTCACCGACTGACCGAATGCACACCACCCGTTTAGGTCGATAAATTAAACCGATAAAATCAATGTTATATTGGGGTTTCCGTCCCTTTTCGGTGCGAAAAAACGCTGCTGGTCGAAAAATCGAAAAAACTTATATATTTTAACTTTTTTTTTACTTTGCGTCTCGGTTCTATTTTCCAGTTTAGACAAAATCACTTATATGGTTAACCGATCTTAACTATTGGCTGCGATCACGAATAATAAACCACTGCGTGTATTTTGCATGATGAAAAACCTCGCTAAACTTGCTATATTTAGTACGGGCAGGACAAAAAAGGGTAGTATTGTGTGTAAGAGTACCGATATTGCGCGGTTGATTGAAATCCGCGATGGAATATTAAGTGTAGCAGACAGAGACCATGTTGGAGTGGACTTTGCCCAAGCCATGTTAGAATTGCTCGGTCTTGTTGATACTCTGATCTCAAATCAAAAAAGCGTAAAAACTACACAACTGTTCCCTATTTTGGGCAAGCAACCTGAGCGCACGACCAAAAAAATGATCTCTGGCATGAAGCATTACCGCCTTTGTGCAACGTGTGAAGGTTGCAACGAGACCATTTTTAAGGACTTGCGCGTTACACAGCTTATATCACTGGCTAGACGCGATGCGCCGTGGGATGATTTTAAGGTAAAATGCCAAAAAGACCCAAGCCATAAAGTGACAATGGAATCTCGCTATGACACACGCAGCGAAACATTGTTGCCCAGCTATTATCGCGGTAAAGCCTTGGCACCAGTAGCTGACTAAACGGTTTGCGCATAAAAAAAAGGGGCGATGAACACCCCTTTTTAAACAGTAGATTTTTGCTTCGAATTATCCTGTTACGCTTTTTATAGACGCTGTCAAATACTCGATATTGTTCACTGTAACACCCGCCAAATTGATCCGGCCAGAACCAACGATATACACTGAATATTCAGTTTGGAGCCGATTGATCTGATCTTTGCTTAGGTCGAGGAAGGAAAACATGCCTTGGTTTTCTGTCAGGTAGGCGACATCAAGTGGCACACCCTTCTTTTTAAGGCCGTCCTGCAACATTTTACGTGAATTGATCACTGAGCTGCAAATGCCTTCAAGCTCTGTCTTCCAAGAGGCATACAAATCTGGTGTTGTCAGGATATGCTCAACGATAGCGCCGCCATGTGCGGGCGGCATGCTGTACATACCACGAGCGACTGAGCTGACCTGTGCAATAGCCTTTGATGCATCCCCAGCTTTGGTAAGCGATGCCACGAGACCAACACGGTCACGGTACAGGCCAAAGTTCTTGGAGCAAGACACAGCCAGCAGCATTTCTTCAACACTGTCGACAATTTTGCGCACGCCGTAAGCATCCGCTTCCAAGCTAACGCCCAAGCCTTGGTAGGCGCTGTCGACAAAAGGAATAAACCCGCGCTCAGCAGCAACAGCGGCCACTTCGTCCCACTGTGCTGGTGTTAGGTCAGCGCCTGTTGGGTTATGGCAGCAAGCGTGCAACAGAACCACATCGTTAGGCCCAAGCTTGCGCAGTGTATCCATCATGCCGTCAAAATTAACGCCGTGCGTTGCTTTGTCATAATACGGGTAAGTCTTCATCTCAAACCCAACGCCGCCAATCAGCGGGCCGTGGTTCGCCCACGTAGGGTCACTTACCCAAACCGTTGCATTCGGGTTTGCGCGGTAAAGAAATTCAGCACCGACCCGCAGTGCACCGCAACCACCCGGTGTAAGAGCTGGCGAAAAGCGCCCATCTTTCAGGGCTGCATTGTCTGCGCCGAGCAATAACTCAAGCATGCCTTTGTTATAGCCGGGCGTGCCTACCATGCCGATATATACTTTGGTATCTTCAGTCGCTAGGCGGTGCGCTTCAGCCTTTTTAACCGCATCAAAAATAGGGGTATGACCAACTTCATTTTTGAAAACGCCAACGCTCAAATCTACTTTATTTGGGTTCTCATCAGCACGAAACTTCCCCATTAAACTAAGTATTGGGTCAGGTGTTAATTCCTCAAGATCACTGAACATTGCAGGCTCCCATCATTATGCGGCATTTTCTGTTTCATTGCTGTGCTTAACGGCTTCCAATAGGGCTGGCAAGGCCTGTTTGTAGCTTTCGTAAGCCTCTATAAAAATAGGCCCATATCCCCGTACATTTTGCACTTCTGAAAGCAGTTTTTCTGCGGCGTCCATATTGTGCGCAGACAAAGTAAGCAGCACGTCCTCTATCAACAGCTCATAGTCTATGATCATGGAGCGTTGCACCTTTCGTTCATGGTGCATACCAAAAATGTCAAAGGCTGTGCCGCGCAGAAACTTCATTTTATTCAGCAGTTGGAACGCCCCTTTAAACCAAGGGCCAAAAACCCGTTTGACAGGGCGACCAAGCGGGCCGTTTTTAGTGCCGAACAGCGCGGGTGCAACATGGTATTTGATCTTGAAATCACCTTCAAAATTCTTGGCGATTTCAGCTTCAAAGCTGCCGTCTGTATACAGTCGCGCCACTTCATATTCGTCTTTGATAGCCAGCAATTTATAATAGCTGCGAGCAACTGCTTCTGTCAGGGACGTTGCGCCTGCGGTGACTTTAGTTTCCGCGTCAGCCACGCGCTCAACAAGCTTGCTATACCGGTTGGCATAAGCCGTGTTTTCGTAAGCTGTTAGAAAATTCACATGAAACTGCTTAAGCTCATCAAACCCATCTACCGGCTTGTCTTTTTCTTCGCTCAGGTTTTTCGTTACAAAGTCTGGCTGTTCCCACACCATGCGGCCCCAGTTGAAGGCTGCCTGGTTTTTCTCAACGGCCACACCGTTTAGTTCAATGGCGCGCATCATGGCTTTCAACGATACAGGGATAAGACCCTGCTGCCACGCATAGCCCGCCATAAGCATGTTGGAAAATACTGCATCACCAAGCAGGGCGATGGCTGTTTTGCTGGCGTTAATGGCGTGAAAATTATCAGCCCCCACCACACCGCGCAGTGTATCAACGCGCATGTCGGCTTTCATGGTGGCATCACGGTCCATCACAAAGTTACCGGTTGGCATTTCTTCCAAGTTTAGGCAAATGCGGGTTTTACCCTTGGCGAGTGCTTTCATGGCCTGTGGGCCTGTTGCCACGACCATATCGCACCCCACCAGCGCGTCTGCACTGCCAGCTTGGATACGGACTTGGTTGAGACCATCAGGCGTTTCAGCCAGCCGTACATAACTATGTACAGTGCCGCCTTTTTGCGCAAAGCCCATAAAGTCCAGCACGCTGCTGCCTTTGCCTTCAATGTGCGCAGCCATAGTGATGACAGCGCCAATGGTCACAACACCGGTGCCGCCAACGCCGCCAACCAACAGGTCATAGGCCCCTGTAACAGCGGTTTCAGGCTCAGGCAGAAGCGCGACTTCAGCCGCGAAACCATCAGCATTGCGAACGTCAGGCTTTTTTAGTGTGCCGCCTTCTATGGTCACAAAGCTTGGGCAGAAGCCGTCAACACAAGAGAAATCCTTGTTGCAGCTGTGCTGGTCAATCTTCCGTTTTGTGCCTGCCGCTGTTTTACGCGGTTGAATGGACAGGCAATTTGACTGCACGGAGCAATCCCCGCAGCCTTCACATACGGCATGGTTGATGAAGGCGCGCTTGGCAGGGTCAGGGTATGTGCCACGTTTGCGCTTGCGGCGTTTTTCAGCAGCGCATGTTTGGTCGTATATGAGTATTGTCACGCCTTTGATCTCGCGACATTCGCGCTGTAATGCATCAAGCTCGTCCCTGTGATGCACTGTTACGCCTTCAGGCCACCGAGTACTGCCGTATTTGTCTGGCTCATCCGATAGAACTCGTATCCAGCGAATACCCTCGGCATGCACTTGGGCGGCAATGCCGGGCACGGTGATTTGGCCATCAACCGGCTGGCCACCTGTCATCGCCACTGCATCATTGAACAGTATTTTATAGGTGATATTGGTTTCGGCTGCGTGGGCCTGCCGTATGGCCAAATAACCTGAATGGAAATAGGTGCCTTCGCCCAAATTCTGGAAGATATGTTCATTGCCGTTAAACAGTGAACGACCAACCCAGTTAACACCCTCGCCGCCCATTTGAATGAGCGATTCAGTTTTTCGGTCCATCCATGACGCCATAAAGTGACAGCCAATGCCTGCAAGGCCTTGCTGCCCTCAGGCACTTTGGTAGAGCGGTTATGCGGGCAACCCGAGCAGAAAAACGGCATCCGGCTAATATCTGTTAAGCCCGGCGTTGTGTTTTCGCTGGCCGTAAGGGCGCTTAGCTTGTCTTTGAAAGACACACTACAAACACGCTCGAGGCGCTGTGCCACTACCCGCGCGACCATATGCGGGTTCAGCTCGCCCACCCATGGTAACAGAGGAGCGCCTGTTTTTAATTCTTTGCCGTACACCCGCACACGCGGTGCGCCTTCGTGGGAGAAGATATATTCTTTAATCTGGCTTTCGATGATGCCGCGCTTTTCTTCAACAACCAGTATTTCTTCTTTGCCTTCAATGAAGTCGCACATGGCGGAAAGCTCAAGTGGCCACACCATGCCTACTTTAAAAATACCAATGCCTAATTCTTGGCAGCGCGCTCCATCTATGCCTAGCAGGTCTAGCGCTTCCATCAGGTCTAAGTGCCCTTTACCTGTGGTTACGATACCAAACTTTGCGCCTTTGGGGTTGCGAATGGTTTTATCAATGGGATTAGCGCGCGCAAAAGCCAGCACAGCTTCCTTTTTTACCACCATGCGGTTTTCAATTTGCGGGCCCGGCAAGTCAGGCCAGCGGTAATGTACGCCCAATTCCGGAATGGTATAATCGTCTGG
>JAESTR010000069.1 GCA_016763495.1 Kordiimonadaceae bacterium | reverse complement strand
GCCAATGAATGTGAAAGCAGCGGCGTAAAAGTAAACCTTATTGATCCCGGCCCCATCCGCACTCATATGCGCGCATTGGCAGTACCAGGTGAAGACCCAAGCATTTTACCGACCACGCAACAAATTGCCCCCTTATTCGCTGAACTATGCTCACCAGAGCACACGGCAACAGCTGAAATTGTTAGTTTTTATGAGTGGGCAGGCATTAAGCGAGCATAGGTGTATTATGGTGTTAAATATTAGGCTCATCAAATTATTAGTCTCAGACTATGACGAGGCCATTGACTATTATACTAATTCTCTCGGTATGCTGCTCACAGAGAACATCGAAAATAAAGATGGGTCTAGGTGGGTAACTTTAAGTACCAGTAAAGACACCGTGCCTATGATTTCACTTGCCAAAGCGACATCTGAAGCTGACCTGGCTGCTGTTGGCAAACAAGCTGGCGACCATGTTTATTTGATATTGCAGACTGATAACTTCGAGCGAGACCACACGGCCTACAAGGCGAATGGGGTGGAATTCCTAGAAGAACCTCGGCACGAGCAGTATGGTACTGTTGCTATCTTTAAAGACATTTACGGAAATAAATGGGGCTTGATTGAGCCCAAATGACGCGATTGCCAGGCTATGCCGGCAATCGCTAACTCTCTAACTATTAAATTTTTACTTTTTGAGCACTTTCACGCTCAGATATCATACGGATAAAACGGCTAACATTTGCGTGCGACTTCACCAACTCTTTGGACTCGGGAAAACCGAGCATAGCTTTTAGTGTTGGGAACATCGCCAAATCTGCATAAGTTAGTGTGGCGCCAACGAAATACTCTTTGCCCTCTAGATACTCGTCGAGAAACGCCATCTGGCCTTTCATTTCCTTAAGCGCGCTATCAATGCGCTTGCGGCTAGGCTTACCGTCTTCCGTGCCCGGGAGCAAATAGCCCAACGCATATTTACGGATCATTGACTGATCAAAAATAGTACAATGAAGTGATGCCCATTCGTCCACCTTTGCGGAAACAGCTGGGTCTTCCGGGAAAAACTTCGGTCCTTCAAAAGCCGCATCAATATAATGTGCCATGGCTGTAGATTCACACAATGTTATATCACCATGTTGCATTACTGGAATTTTCCCAAAGGGGTGGATTGCCTTGGCCCCATCTGTTTGAGGCTTGGTGAACTCAAACACATAAGGCACGCCCTTTTCAATCGCCAGCATGCACACCGACTGCCCAAAATTAGACATTGGAATGCTTTTAATAATTAAATCTGCCATGGAGTGTCCCTCTAAAAATTCACTTTGTATGAGTTATCTAAGCCTGAATGCTGGAGAAGCAATGCGTCATTTTGGCTTTCGGTGTGCAGCCAACAGTTTTTGTGCTGCTTTAGAAACAGTTGTTTTGCCCTCACGCACTGCCGTTTCCGCGCCTTCGAACATGTTTTTAACGTGGGTATCAGCAAAAAAATCATCTAACAAACGGTCTTTAATTTGCGCGTGCAGCCATGAGATCTGTTGAGTTTCCCGCCGTTCTTCCCGTTCACCGGATTGTCCAAGTAGCTTTTTGTGCTTCTCTATCTGGGCCCACAGCTCGGAAACGCCCTCACCCTTTAGCCCGGAACAAGCCACAACAGGCGGGTGCCAGTTTGGGCTCGCGTCTGAAAGTATATGCAGGGCTGATTTATAGTCCCGCACCGCCAGTTTCAGTTTATCTTCAAAAATATCAGCTTTATTCACGGCGACCATGTCGGCTAGTTCAAGAATACCCTTCTTGATGCCTTGCAGCTCGTCCCCTGCTCCCGGCAGCATAAGCACTAGGAAAAAGTCTACCATTTCAGAAACCATCGTTTCTGATTGGCCGGTACCAACGGTTTCCACCAGCACAGTATCAAAGCCTGCGGCTTCAAGGATAATAATAGTTTCACGGGTCGCGCGCGCTACACCGCCAAGCACACCGGAACTAGGGCTGGGGCGAATAAAAGCATTATCATCGTTTGAAAGCTTATCCATTCGGGTTTTATCCCCGAGGATAGAGCCGCCCGTGCGCCCACTTGACGGATCAACAGCCAACACCGCTACTTTATGACCTTCGCCCGTTAACCAACTACCAAGTGTTTCAATAAAGGTTGATTTCCCAACACCCGGCACACCAGAAATACCCACGCGCTGCGCCTTACCGGCATAGGGTAATAATTTATGTAACAGCTCCTGCGCCCTGTCCTGATGCGCCGGCTTACGGCTCTCAATAAGCGTAATAGCACGACCAATTGCGGCCCTGTCAGCCGCACGAACGCCTTTAAAAAGGTCCACTACAGAAAGGGGTACAGCTGGCTTGATCACAAATGCTTATTCCGTTTAAATGCTGCGGGTTAAATGCCTCAGGTAAAATGCTGGCGGGCGTTCAATAACCCAACTTTTTGTTTAGCTTATTGACTAATTCTTCTGCCGCTTCAGTAATAACCGTGCCGGGCGGGTAAATTGCCTCAGCGCCTGCAGCATATAATTCATCATAGTCCTGCGGTGGGATAACACCACCAACAATCACCATTATGTCACTACGACCAAGCTTGGTAAGCTCGGCTTTCAATTCAGGGATAAGCGTTAAATGCCCAGCTGCCAGCGAAGAAGCGCCAATGACATGCACATCATTCTCCACGCCCTGACGTGCGGCTTCAGCTGGTGTTTGAAATAAAGGGCCGATATCTACATCAAAGCCAAGGTCTGCATATGCTGATGCGATCACTTTTTGGCCCCGATCATGACCATCTTGGCCCATTTTAGCGACAAGTATGCGCGGCCTGCGCCCATCATTTTGTTCAAAAGTATCAACAAGTGCATGCACTTTTTTCACAGCCGGGTTATTTTTGCCAATCTCTGACTTATAAACACCGCTCACCGCTCTAATCTCCGCTTTATGTCGGCCATATACTTTTTCCAGCGCATCTGACATCTCACCCACTGTGGCCATCGCCCGCGCGGCCTCAATTGACAGCGCCATCAGGTTACCCTCGCCTGAAGTGGCTGCGTTCGTCAAGGCTTCCAGTGTTCGCTGCACTGTTGCATCATCACGTTCTTCTTTTAAACGGCGCAATTTATCCAGCTGCGCGGCCCGTACAGCCCTGTTATCTACTTTCAGGACGTCAATATCCTCAGTTTCATCAAGTCGGTACTTGTTGACCCCTACCACCGTTTGTCGGCCACTATCAATGCGCGCCTGTGTGCGTGCAGCAGCGTCTTCGATGCGAAGTTTCGGAATACCTGCTTCGATGGCTTTTGCCATGCCGCCCTTTTCTTCAACTTCCTGAATATGCGCCCACGCTTTTTCAGCTAATTCAGCGGTCAAACGCTCAACATAATAACTGCCACCCCATGGGTCGATTACACGGTTTGTACCCGTTTCCTGTTGAATGAACAGCTGTGTGTTGCGCGCAATACGGGCTGAAAAGTCAGTTGGCAGTGCTAATGCTTCATCCAGTGCGTTTGTATGCAGGCTTTGTGTGTGCCCGTGTGCGGCAGCCAAAGCCTCAACACAGGTACGTGGCACGTTGTTAAACACATCCTGCGCCGTCAGCGACCAACCAGATGTCTGGCAGTGAGTGCGCAGCGAAAGGGACTTGGTGTTTTTAGGGTCAAACTGTTTCTCAAGTTTGGCCCACGACAGGCGCGCCGCCCGCATTTTGGCGACTTCCATGAAATAATTCATACCAACTGCCCAAAAGAAACTTAGGCGTGGTGCAAACGCGTCCACATCAAGCCCGGCAGCAATACCAGAGCGCAAATATTCTACGCCGTCAGCCAGCGTGTAAGCGAGCTCAAGGTCAGCCGTCGCGCCCGCTTCCTGCATATGATAGCCCGAAATGGAAATGCTGTTATATTTAGGCATATGCTCGGACGTAAAAGCAAAAATATCTGAAATGATGCGCATGGAGGGTTCAGGCGGG
>JAESTR010000068.1 GCA_016763495.1 Kordiimonadaceae bacterium | reverse complement strand
GTTCGCCCGCGCTAATAGGGTTTGCGGTTGCACGTGTGGCGAAATTTGCTAGGGTGCTGGCATGACTGAGGAAAATCCCATCAAACCGGTTTTTGACCTTGCTGAAAAGCTGCCGCACCTGCCTGAGAACAAGCAGGCTGAGCTTTCCCGTGCGCTGGCCATTATCTTTGAGGAATTTGAAGACGCCCGTGCCCTTGCTACCAGCGAGCAAAAGCGCATGGGCCGCATCCTGCACGTTGTTTTGTTTGGTTCCTTCACAGGCGATAAGTGGGTGGAGGACGCAAAAAGCGGCTACATGTCTGACTACGACCTGTTGGTGGTGGTCAATAATGCCGCCATAACGGACTATAGCACTTATTCGTATAAAGCTGAGGAACGCCTCCTCAGGCACCCTGCGATCCAGCGGGAAGTGAACTTCATTGTGCATGACTATGCAGAAGTGAACAGCAAGCTGGCCGAAGCCCAGTATTTTTTCAGTGATATCGTGCGCGAAGGCATCTCGCTGTATGAACTGACAAAAGCCAAAAGCCTAACAAGCCCCGCCACACTGGATGAAGCAACTGCCAAGAAACAGGCGCAGGAGTATTTTGAGCAATCTTTTCCCAAGATTGAAGGTGCACTGAAAGGTGCCCAATTTCATTCAGACGAAGGCGATGTAAATTGGGCAGCATTCATGCTGCACCAAGCGACCGAGGCAGCCTATAATTGCCTGCTGCTAACGCACACGCTTTACTCGCCCCCAAGTCACAACATAAAATTCCTACGCTCCCTGTCGGAAAACCTAGACAACACCCTAATCGAAGCATGGCCCCGCGCCACTAAGGCGGATAGAGCGACTTTCGCAACCTTGAAACGCGCTTATGTAGATGCGCGCTATTCTCCGCACTATGAAATCAGTAAAGACCAGCTAAACTGGTTGCTGGATAAGGTGAAAGCGTTGGAAATTTGGGTGAAAGCTTCTTGCGAAGCCAAAGTTGCTGAATAATCACACGCCATGCGTTATCAACCTTGATTGTTTCAATATCCAGTTCAATGCGATTATGAGCAACTCACTTGAAACTATTGTCACCAAGCCCTTTAAGGCCGTTCAGGAGCAGATCGGTTATCATGCGTGCGAGTTTATCTGAACTAAGCCCGCCATCAGCTTTAAACCAGATGTATGTCCAGTTGATCATGCCGAGCATCAACATAGACACGACAGACTTTGCTTGATGCAAGTCTAAGTCAGTAGGGGACAGTTTCTGGTCTAATTCGGCGAATGCATGCACAACATTATTCTGGATATTGACCACCTCTTGCCGCCTGTCTTCAGGCAGAGAGCTAAGTTCATTCACCAGTAGGTGGTGGCAATCAACGGTGCGCTCGTAAATAGCCAGATATTCTTTGACGATATGTTTGAGCGCGTCTTCAGGCGACAGGTCTAGCTCTAGTGTTTCAGTAGCGCAGGCTTCCAAGTCTTTCACATGGTCTAGCATGGCGTGGTACAGCATTTCTTCTTTCGAAGGATAATAGTGGTAAATTAAGGATTTTGATATTTCACACCGCTTCGCTATTTTCCCAATAGAGGCCTTATGAAACCCTTCTGTAGCAAAACTATTGGCAGCGACAGCTAGAATGCGCTGTTTTCTGGCGTCATAGTCGGATGATTGTGGGCGTGCCATAGGTATCCTTCGGAAATTTCCCTATCCTTAACCAGCTTCGCCTATTGTTGCAAGCTTACTGGATGTGAGAATAAGATACATAAAATTAGTTGACTGTCCGGTCGGTTAATGATTAATTTCGATGGTAATCAAAGGTGTCAGCTTTTAGGCCGACCTATTCAGGAGATATAAGCGATGTTGCAAAGCTATGCGTGTGGGAACTGGCATACGCCGTCTGGTGATGGCACTTTGGCGCTTGATGCTTCAACCGGAGAAGAAATCACGCGTGTTTCAAGCGCCGGGCTCGATTTCAAGGCTATGCTGGATTATGGCCGTAAAGTTGGTGCACCAGCACTGGCTAAAATGACCTTCCATGAGCGGGCTATTATGCTGAAGGAGCTAGCGATAGCTCTGGGTGAGTTTAAAGACGAGCTGTATGACTTATCCTATAAAACTGGCGCGACTAAAGCTGATACATGGGTTGATGTAGACGGTGGCATATCTACATTTTTTGTATATTCGTCTAAAGGGCGCAGGGAACTGCCTGATCAGCCGCATTATGTGGATGGCCAAACCGAGGTCCTGTCACGCGAAGGCACTTTCCTCGGCCAGCACATCATGGTGCCACGCCGGGGCGTAGCCGTGCATATCAATGCCTTTAACTTCCCGGTTTGGGGCATGATGGAAAAGTTGGCCCCGACATTCCTCGCAGGCATGCCTGCTATTGTGAAGCCCGCCTCGGGCACCGGTTACCTAACGGAATGCGCGGTGCGCCGGATGATTGAAAGCGGTGTGTTGCCTGAAGGAGCCTTGCAACTTATCAGTGGCAGGCCCGGTGATTTGTTCGACCATCTGACCTGCCAAGATGTTGTCAGCTTCACAGGATCTGCAAGTACAGCGCGTAAACTTCAGGCGCATCCTATTTTGTCTGAGCTTTCAGTGCCATTCATTGCTGAGTGTGACAGCCTGAACGCGACAATTTTGGGCGAAGACGCCGGTGCCGATAGCCCAGAATTTGAGTTGTTTGTTAAAGAAGTCGCCCGCGAAATGACATCTAAAGCTGGGCAGAAATGTACAGCTATACGCAGAGTGATCGTGCCGGGTACGATTGTCACAGAATTTGAAAAGGCACTAATTGCACGCTTGGTTAAAACCACAGTGGGTGATCCGCGCGCGGAAGGTGTGCGCATGGGCCCGCTTGCTGACTTAGGCCAGCGTGATGAAGTGCTGGCCCGCATTGCAGACCTATCTAAATATTGTGAAGTGGTGCTGGACGGCACTGCGCCGTTCGACGTTGTTGGCGGGGACTATGATACCGGCGCATTCTTAAAGCCGACAGTGTTACGGTGTGAAAAGCCCCTTGAAACACCTGCTGTACACGGTATCGAGGCCTTTGGCCCTGTTTGCACAATCATGCCCTACAGCGGTACTGAGGAAGCCATCGAATTAGCCAATATGGGGGAGGGTAGCCTTGTGGCCTCTCTGTTCACACATGATATGGATGTTGTGCGCGATGTCGTGATGGGCGTTGGTGCGTACCACGGTCGTTTGGTGGTGATTGACCGCACCAGTGCGGGGGAAAGCACGGGTCATGGCTCACCTTTGCCGCACATGAAACATGGTGGCCCCGGTCGCGCAGGGGGTGGTGAAGAACAAGGCGGTATCCGCGCTGTAATGCATTATATGCAGCGTGTGGCTATTCAAGGGTCGCCTGATGTGCTCACTGCTGTGTCTGGTAAGTGGGTTACGGGTAGTACTGAAGGAAAAATGGATACACATCCGTTCCGCAAAAATTTTGATGAAATCAAAATTGGCGACACGCTTAACACTGCGCCACGCACGATCACCCTCGAAGATATTGAGCATTTTGCCAATTTCACAGGCGATACTTTCTATGCTCATATGGATGAGGAGGCAGCTGCGGCTAATCCTTTCTTCGGTGCACGTGTGGCGCATGGGTATTTGCTGCTATCATTTGCGGCGGGTATGTTCGTTGACCCTGATCCGGGCCCAGTACTCGCGAACCTTGGTTTGAATAGCTTGTCGTTCCAAAAGCCTGTGTTCCCGGGGGACACCATTCATGTACGTTTAGCGTGTAAACAGCGGACTATTCGCATGAATGAAGATTTTGGTGAGGTGCGCTGGGATGTGACCATCACCAACCAAGATGGTGAAGTTTGCGCTAATTATGAACTGTTAACACTGAATGAGCGTACACAATAAGGTTGGTATGATTGTTAATTGAAAGTGAGCTATATGCCCTTTGAAACCATTAAATTTGAGGCCGTGAACGGTGTTGGCTGGATCACGCTTAATCGCCCAGACCAGCTGAATGCAATCACCACGCTCATGCTGACTGAGCTGAACGCTGCGCTGGATATCATCGAAAGTGATGACACCATCCGCTGTATGGTGCTTACGGGTGAAGGCCGTGGTTTTTGCCCCGGGCAAGACTTGAACGACAGAGCGGTATCACCGGGTGACGGCCCGCGTGACTTGGGTGAGACTGTTGGCAAAGGCTATAATCCGCTGATGAAGCGGCTGTATAATTTGGC
>JAESTR010000067.1 GCA_016763495.1 Kordiimonadaceae bacterium | reverse complement strand
TCAATCATGGCTTTCAAAAGCTCTAAACTGGGGAATATTCAAATGGCAGAAGTGGGGAGTATTCATCCGGCAGTGACACCGGGATCATGGGATTGTGCTCTGAATGTCAGGGCGCAGAGAAATAAGTGCCTGATCAAGTAACGCTGGATTGCTGTCTCCGCCGTACCGCTAGTCGTACGCCGCACGGTAGATCAATCTACAGAATGTCGTGACCGCTATCAACAGGCGGTTTCTCTGGAGCGGCTTTAATCTCAACCGGCACCAGACAGATTTCTTTGCCCGCAAGTTTCTTCGGATTGAACGCCGAACCATACTTCTTCCACTAGCTAAAAACCAGGTTGGAGTTTAGCCCATTCTGCCGCGCTATCTCAGATGTTGATGCGTCCGAAGCCGCAGCTTCAGCGACAATACCCCGCTTGAATGCCTCGCACCAGCGGTCCTGTGCCCGCGCTCGTTTGCCTGCCATAAATATAATACAAACAGACCCTGCGCCGGCCTCATACAGACACTTATAAATCAGACCTACAAGCCTGGGTAGGGGGAGGTCACCGGCCACACACGACTGAAATGTCTAAACAGCGACAGCTATTCCACCGTCTACGGATAAGATAGCTCCGGTAACAAAAGCCCCTGCTGAAGAGCTTAAGTATAAGGCGGCACCGCATATATCCTCCGCACGCCCTAGCCTTTTTAACGGCGTTGTTGCAATCAGCTCATCTTTTGTCTCGCCGTCTTCTGTTGCATGGGCCATCATTCGGCTTGGAAACGGGCCGGGTGCAATAGCGTTTACGGTAATGTTGTAGGGCGCAAGCTCGTTGGCCAGCATTTGTGTTAGATGATGGATAGCCGCCTTACTTGTCCCGTATGAATAAGCATCGTTTGCCACCGGCCTCAAGCCAACCACTGAACCAATATTGATAATATGTGCGGGACTTCCTTGAGAGGCATTTACAGATAAAAGCGGTACTAATTTTTGAGTAAGAATGAAGGGTGCCGTGATGTTAACGGCTAAGATAGAATCCCACGCCTTTTTGGGGAAGCTCTTAAAGGGGGCTCCCCATGTTTTTCCTGCATTATTGATGAGGACATCTAAGTGTGAAAACTTTGTTTGTAAGAATGCTGCAAGGGCATCAATATCAGTTTCTAAAGACACATCTGCTTGAAAGGCGGAACAAAATCCTTGAGGATATTTAGAGTTAATTTCCGAAGCGACTTGCGCGCAAATAGAAAGCTTGCGCGAGGCAATCACCACATTTGCACCATTTGCACAAAAGCCTTCTGCAATCATTCTGCCAATGCCAGAAGCGCCCCCCGTGACAAGGATGTTTTTATTCTCAACGGAAAAGAGACTTGATATGCGCATTCTTCACAACCTTAAAAATCGTTCACGGAAAGCCCCTAAGGGGGCTGTGGTCTATAAAAGGAATATATAAGCATTAAATATAAAATAGGTCAATTGACTAATTTTATATTTAATGCTTATAACAATTGTGCGTACGCGCAGCATACGTGACCATATTTCGCACAGGTTTAATTTTGCGGCAAACCTCAGAGGGCACGGTTATGTTCTATACGTATGAAAAGCAGTATATTGGTGGCGCTTGGCGGTCATCCTCAACTGATAATACAATAGCGGTTTATGATCCCGCCACGCAGGTGCAAATCGGAAGCATTGCTTCAGGTTCGCAGGCAGATATCGATGAGGCGGTTTTGGCAGCCCGAAATGCTTCTTTCTCCTTTTCTGAAACATCGCCGGCTGAACGGCTCGCCTTGTTGAAAAAAATAGGCACAGTATATGAAGCTAGACTAGCAGATTTAGCTGCTTCTATGACGGCTGAGATGGGTGCTCCAGCATGGCTCGCCGAACAGTATCAAGCCCCCCTTGGACTCGCGCATATCCAGTCTGCAATTGAGGCACTCGAAGCATATGACTTTGTAAAAAAGGTGAGGGAGGCCAGTGTAGTAGCCGAGCCTATAGGCGTTTGTGCTTTGATAACGCCGTGGAACTGGCCTCAACACCAAGTGATGAGCAAAGTTGCCCCTGCAATTGCAGCTGGCTGCGCTGTTATCATAAAGCCAAGCCAGCTCGCCCCGCTTGATGCTTGTATACTAGCTGAAATTATGGACGAAGCAGGTGTGCCTGCGGGCGTGTTTAATTTGGTTAATGGAAAAGGGTCTGTGCTTGGTAACGCTTTGGCAGAGCATTCTGGCGTGGATATGGTGTCATTTACTGGATCTCAAAGTGGTGGTGTTTCTGTTGCACAAGCTGCAGCACCAACAGTGAAACGGGTGGTGCAGGAATTTGGGGGTAAGTCGCCCAATATTATTCTGGATGGCGCTGATTTAGAGGCCGCTATTTCTGGAGGCGTTCAAACCTGTTTTATAAATTCTGGACAAAACTGTATCGCTCCTAGTCGCATGTTGGTGCCGGCGGCGCATTATGCAGAGGCCGTAAAGATAGCGTGCTCGGTTGCTGAAGCTATCACCGTCGGGAAACCCGCTGATGAAGTTTATATGGGGCCTTTGGCCAATGAAGCTCAATACTCCTCAGTGCAAAGGTATATCCAAGCCGGGTTGGACGAAGGCGCACGACTGGTCGTTGGAGGGCTAGGAAAGTGTGAAGGGCTAGAGCAAGGCTATTTTGCAAAGCCTACCATTTTTGCTGATGTTACAAATGATATGGTTATCGCGCAGGAAGAAATTTTTGGCCCTGTACTTGTTATGATTCCGTATGAAACGGTTGAGGACGCAATTGAAATTGCGAATGACACCCCTTTTGGGCTGGCGGGATATGTCTCGGGTCCAGTGGCGCAAGCATATGCAGTGGGCTGTAAGATCAAAGCGGGAAACATATACCTGAATGGAACCTCAATGGATGTAAATGTTCCCTTCGGCGGATTTAAACAGTCAGGAAATGGACGAGAGTTTTCCAGCTGGGGCTTAGAAGAGTTTATGGAAATAAAGGCCTTAATCTCCCCACCCATATAGGATTAATTTTCATTAAACCAGTTTAGTAGGCAAGCCCATATGCACAGGAAAATTTGATGGTACCGCAGTATATTCGAGCAGCAACTTTGAAGCCGGGCGCGAGTAAGTTATCGCTTGTATCTGTGTCGATGCCAGTTCCCGGTTCCGGTGAAATATTGGTGGAAGTGCGGGCTTCTGTGGTGAATGAAATAGACGTACATACGCGTAGGGGAAGTTATCAAAGTTTTCGTCCATTATGGAGCAAGCATGGCGCTGCAATGACAGGGTTTGAATTTGCTGGTATCGCTCAAAATGATGGAAAGACCGTTAGAAAAGGCGACCGAATAGCGGGTGTTGTGCATATTCTTGAAAGCGCCCGGTGCCACGCCCAGTATATATGTGTTCAGGAAAAATACGCTGGGATAATACCGGATTTAATTTCTTTTGAGGATGCAGTTTCAACTCTTGGAATGAGTGCTGCAGCCATAGATATATTTGAGAACATTGCTGTGCCGTCGTCTGGACAAAAGGTCTTGGTGATAGGGGCTTCCGGCGGCCTTGGTATCTACAGTGTACAATATGCAAAGTATAAAGGCGCAGAAGTTACCGCTGTGTGTTCGAGACAAAATGCCACTTGGGTTCAGGAAATGGGCGCTGATCATATTCGCCCATATGACACACAAGAATCTCTGCAAAAGGGGGATGAATTTGATTTGATTATCGACTGCCCTTACAAATACAGTTTTTCGCATGTAGAGAGTTTTCTTGCCAATCAGGGTATGTATGTAAATTCAATGCCCAGCTCTGATCCATCCGGATTTCAACAGGCACAAAGATCCTCAAAGCGAGCCGGCGAGCTATTGCTTTATGAAGGTAGCAAGTCCCTAGTCGAGACTATATTACGGCACGTAACGGAAAAAAATATAGTCCCAGCAATCGATAGTGTTTTTAAATTGGAAGATATCGACAAAGCATTCGATAAATTTGAAAAAAGTGGAAAACAAGGCCGCATACTTCTTTCCGTGGCGTGATAAAGGCAGAATTACTGGTGCTATTTTCCTGGTGTGGCGGATTAACACGATGGCCATTGTGCTCATCGGTGGTGGTATTTGCGCTGCGTTACCTTTTCTGCGTATTAGAGGGCTTGTTTTGTACGGCATCAGCATCTTAGCATCTAATGTGCCTGCGCGGTGTTAGGATGCTCGAGCGTCGGAAGCTTTTTGCTGTTTTGCTATTTTATCTAGATGTACCCAAAGTAGCGTGGAAGCTAAATTCACATCGTTTTGTTCAATCGCGTTCAGTACGGACATATGGGCCTCATAGACAATGGGCAGGCGCTCATGGTTATTTTTGCCAGAATAGGTGAAATCACGAAAGCGCCGAATTCGGGACTGTTGTTTGATTGTCATTTGTACAAACCGGTTGCCGGAACACTCGGCGATAACACTATAAAAATTGGCATTGATTTCAACAAAGCGTTTCACTGTCGGAGGGTTGTCTTGTTTATATTCCTCATGCTGTTTGCGGCACTCGTCTATGGCATCTTGGCAAATGGTAAATGTTGGTTCGAGCAGGCAATTTGCTAGTATGATCTTCCTATAGTTGTAACTTTCTTGCAGCGCATCTGGTTCATGGATAAAAGACCAGCCCCTGCCGGGGTTTTCATACACAAGACCATCACCTTCCAGCTCGGTTAACACGCTTAGCAACGTGACACGGTCTACATTATATTTGCGCATTAAATGCGATTCTGTGACTGTTTCTTCTAGCGCATCAGAGACACGATCTTCCGCAATCTCGCCAACCAAGTCGACTTGCGTGGCTGTAAAGTCACTGATTAGGGCATCGATTTTCTTTGCTGAAACTTGAACTGAGAAAAACCCTCGGTTAGGGATGTTTGCGACCAAGCCTTTTTCTGAAAGATACTGCAAAGCAACGCGTACCGGCGTTCTTGAGACCGAGAATTTATCAGCCAAGCTGCTCGCTTTCAGCGCCACATCAACTGGATAGCCAAGCTCTTTTAAATATTCACATATTTGGGCGGTTAATTTATGCTGTAATTTATTCAGTTTCATGCAGTGTTCTAGGCCTTAAATGCGAATGGTCTAAATTAATAATAATACCAAACTAATCTAATATGGCGCAATTGATCAATTAAAAATGAACTCGTAGGAGATATTTTCTGTGGGTCTTAGTGTGTCTACTTTGTTGATTTAGCCCGCTTTGTCCATGCTGAGCATAGCGCCGTCTTTTAGGCACCATCTCGTGCAGATTTGCATGTGAAGCCTAGTTTTCCGACACATTATCTACCTGCCACGCACACTAGCTTAATTGTATCAATATATATTAAGTGCTATAATAATAGATATTAAAGTTATTTTAATTCCAATAATTGCTTTATTATTATTAGAGCGCAAAAAAAGATTGCAATAATAATTCTTCACCGATATATCTATTTGTGCGCGGCAGGAAAAATGTGGCGTAGGATAAAAAACGTTGAGGATAAAAAACGTTGAGGAGGAAACAAAGTGCAAGAACAGGAATCAAAGTATTCGCGGTATTTAAGAAGTGTTAGCTTAGCTGCTATTGCCATGGCGGCGGCTAGCGAGGGTGTCCTAGCGCAACCAACTGAGAATGGCGAAGATACTAATCTAGAGTTTTCAGTCGATGAAATTGTGGTGACGGCTTTTCGGTCGAATAAACCAGCTAACGCTATTCCCAATACAATTAGACTTATAGGTGGTGAAAGCCTAGAGAAGCAGATAGCCATAGCGCCGGATTTGAGTAGTGTATTAGCCAAGCTCATTCCAGGTTATTCTCCTAGCAGGCAGAGCTTTTCCAGTAGAGGAGAAAGCTTCCGAGGAAGAACGCCTCTGTATTTGATTGATGGCATCCCCCAGAGTAACCCTCTGAGGAACGGTTCTCGGTCTGGTTTCACGGTTGACCCAGAGGCCATCGCGAGAATTGAAGTTATTCCAGGCGCAAATGCCATACAGGGCCTTGGTGCGACTGGAGGCATTATCAACTTTGTAACGAAGTCTGCTAATCCTAGTGGCGACCTAGAGCAAACAATGTCTGTTAAAATACGGGCAAGTGATGACTTAGGTGGCGATGCATTTGGATATCGTGGATATTATTCAGTTAGTCAGAAGATCGAAAAATTTGATTTCATCGCATCAGCTTCATATGAGCATAGAGGCGTTAGTCGTGATGGCGATGGCAATGCAATCGGTTTTGAGCCCGTAGAAGGTGGGTCCCAGGATTCAGGTGCACTGAACTTTTTCGGTAAGTTTGGGTACGACATTGATGGTGACAAACGTCTAGAGCTATTGATTAACCGTTTTAAGATTAAACAATCTGACGAGTATGTGAATATAAATGGTGATCGCGATTTGGGCATCCCTACTATCGCAGTAAAAGGCCAAGCTGAAGGCACGCCGCCTTCTAACAGCGCTCTTACAGGTTCCTTTTCATATACAGACGAAGACTTTGCTGGCGGCAATCTTTCTTTGCTTGCATACTTTCAGGACTTTGAAGGTATTTTCGGCGGCGGACGGTTTGGTATTTTTCAGGACCCTAATTTCGCCCCTATCGGTGATCTTTATGACCAGTCAGCGATTCAGTCGAAAAAATTCGGTATAAGAACAACATATGTTCGGGATGATATTTTCAATAGCGGCGTGAATATTATTACGGGTTTTGACTATTTAAGAGATCAAACATCACAAGAATTGGCACAGACAGGCCGATTGTGGGTGCCAGAGACAACTTTTAAAAACTATGCGCCTTTCATTCAGCTTGAAAGAACATTTTTTAACAAGTTGACGGTCAGTGGTGGCTTTCGGTATGAAATTGCAGAACTTGATGTTGCTTCTTATACATCAATCGCTGGTAATACTCGCCGCCTAGACCCTTCAGACCCTCGTTTTTATACGACAACAGAAGTTGCAGGCGGAAAGCCTTCATTTGATAACGTTGTTTATAATATCGGCGCTATCGTCAACGTTACTGATGAACTAGATGTTTTCGGTAATTTCTCTCAAGGCTTTACAGTACCTGATGTAGGACGTGTTTTACGCGGTATTAATGAGCCTGGGCTTAATGTAGGTGAAACCGTTAACCTTGAACCAATTATCGTTGATAATACGGAATTTGGGATCTCTTACACTAATGAGTTTCTGAAACTATCTGCAGCATACTTCAAATCAACATCTGAACTTGGTTCGCGCCTTGCGCTTACTTTTGAAGCAGATGCTACTTTTGATGTGCAGCGGGAACGTGTTGAAATCGATGGTTTTGAACTTAGCGCTGATGTTGCTCTCTCTGATGAGTATTCAGTTGGTGGCACGCTTTCAATCCAGTCAGGTAAAAGCGATTCAGATGGGGATGACGAAGTAGATCTCCTTCTTGACGGAAATACAATAAGCCCGAATAAGATGACCTTGTATGCTGAAGGGGAACTGACAGACAAGCTGGGTGCTCGGGCTCAAATAACCACTTTCTTTGACAAAGACTATGACCCTGCCAATACCAGAGCAGACTTCGTCGGATACTCCTTACTTGATGTATCGTTCGATTATGAATCGCCTATTGGTACAGTTACTCTCTCCGTAGAAAATGTGACCGATAAATTTTATCTGAGTTTGTTTGCCCAAACTTTCGGCGGGAATAACCGCCAGATCGCAGGACGTATCGGGTCGAATTCTAACACATAAAGCTCAGGCGCTTGGTTATTGGCGGGAGGTTATAAGACTCCCGCCAACTTTTAAAGCCAGACGTTGCGCTTGGTCAGCAATTTAAAATGTTTCAAATCCCTAAATAAAACACTTTTGGCGTTGCCCGTCTTTAAGAGAGAATTAAGTATATGACTTCCGACGACAATGGTATTTTCCCAATTTTCGATGTTTCCGGTTCTGCTGCGGCGCGAGGTAAGCAGTATGGGCGTCAGGCTGGCGATTTGATCCGGGTTAGTGCCAATATTTACAAGAATGTTTTTGAGCAGAAAGGTATTTCTTGGGAAAAAGCGTGCGACTTAGCGCGGTACTTTATGCCTCAGATCGAGCAGTATAACCCTGACTTGTTAACTGAGATCAAAGCCGTCGCAGAAGGAGCGGAGTTACCTGCTGAAGAAATTGTCGCCATTAACGCTCGAACAGAGATTATGTACGGCACAAGAAGGCAAGCCAAAAAAGAAGCGGAAACGGATATTGATGGCTGCACTGGCGCGATAGCAAAGGCCGACATAACAGCTAATGGTCACACTATTCATGGGCAAAATTGGGATTGGCGCGATGAATGTGCTGACGCTGCGATGGTTTTACGTATTCGTCCTGATATAGGGCCTGATATTATGACATTTGTGGAGGCCGGAATTTTAGCCCGTTGCGGTATGAATAGTGACGGTATCGCTATCACAGGTAATCACCTGCAATCAGATGATGATTTTGATC
>JAESTR010000066.1 GCA_016763495.1 Kordiimonadaceae bacterium | reverse complement strand
ATCTTCATGAAAAGCCGCGTGGTTGCGGAAAGATTGCAAGAAAAGCTTCAGTGATTTGCTTTCAACCAGCTTTTCATCTGGCACATAATCCAGCATCAAGTGCGCAAAATCAGGCTGGCCTGTTACGGGGCAAAGGCTGGTAAACTCTGGGCAAGTGAAACGCACCAAATAGTCCGTCTCTGGGCGCGGGTTTTGCACCATTTCAAGTACAGCTTCTTCTGGGTTCTGTGGTGCGGGGCCTGACTTTCCAAGCTGCTCCAACCCATCATAAATTTTATTCGCCATCGTAAGGCCTTTTCTCAACACGTGTTTTATAGTCTGCCTATGCGCGTTCCGTGCGTTTCTGTCAAATTTTCTTGGACTATAGTTTGCAACATACCACCCAACTTTATAGTCAATAAGCCCTTAACCAAAAGGTTAATTTTATTCAGCTTTCCTTAAGGTCAAAGCGCTATACTATTACCTACGGGCCAAGAAGTGGCCTCGTCTGTTTTCAGTTAACTCAGACACATAGGAGAAGAAGTATGTCCTCGACCCACACAGCGCGCTTTGCTCCAGGCCAGCTTGTACGCCACCGCCGGTTTGGATACCGCGGTTTGATCTTTGATGTTGATGCATCGTTCAACCAGTCCCCAGAATGGTACGACATTATGGCCGACGTTCATCCTACAAAGGATCGCCCTTGGTACCATATTTTAGTAGATGGTGAAGAACACACCACGTACGTCTCTGAAGAAAACCTGCAAAAATGTAAGACGGCTGATGAAATTGACCATCCCTTGCTGGAAAGCTTGTTCAGAACTAAAAAAAGTGGCGTTATCAAGAGCCGCCTAATTATGAACTAAAACACGTACGGCTGTTAAATTCCCTCCATTTTGCGGGGCTCCCCTTTTCATTGCCCCTGCCGCCCTCTGGCTTGTGTCTCAAAAAATTTAGATGTCCCCCTGTCCTTCCCGCACTTTTAAGCATTAACTGCATTGAAAATATCTATCTCTGACCCTAATGTTGCTGCATACACGGCACATGGTGCCGCCTTTAAGGGTCTACGTGATGCAAACATCTCCACTTGTTACGACAGACTGGCTTTCTGCCGCCATTTCGGACGGCAACGGCCTATCCGGTGATGGCCGCATTATACTGCTGGATGCATCATGGCATATGCCCGGCACTGGCAGAAGTGGTGAAGAAGAATTCACACAGGGCCTTATTCCCGGCGCTGTATTTTTTGATATAGATGCCATTGTCGATGAAACATCAGATTTGCCGCACACAATGCCGCCTGCCGCACAGTTTGAGAAACACATGTCTACACTTGGCATCTCCAACGATGACACGCTTGTCATCTATGAAAAATCCCCTATTCCCACGGCACCGCGCGTATGGTGGATGTTTCGTGCCATGTGCCACCAGAAGGTATTTGTGCTGGATGGTGGATTTGCTAAATGGCAGAAAGAAGAGAGACCCATTACCACCGATAGGGTGTCTCTTGAGCCAAGCCAGTATACTGCGAGCCTTAATAAGCGCTTATTTCGCTCAGCCAATCAGGTTGCTGCAAATATAGCAAATAAAGATGAGCAAGTTATAGACGCTCGCGCTACAGGCCGCTTTAACGGCACCGACGCTGAACCCCGCGCTGGAGTGCGTTCGGGCCATATACCCGGCTCACAAAATCTACCGTTCTCTGATCTGTATCAAAATGGCGCATTGAAGCCCGCTGCCGACTTGGAAAAAGTCATTGCGGCCGCTAACATTGACCTAAAAACACCCCTGGTCGCCAGTTGTGGCTCTGGTGTGACTGCATGTAATTTGGCGATTGCCCTTGCTGTGCTCGGCAAATGGGATACAGCTATATTTGATGGGTCATGGTCTGAGTGGGGCGCAGACGATACCTTACCCATTGAAATTTAGATAAGAATTTACCCAAGACGAATGCGATACTGATATTACATTTATACAGAGTTCATAATGACAATTGAAAATTCGAAAAGCAAAACCACCAGTGAAACCACACTTGTTACCACTGGTCGGAAAAAAGAATGGACCCACGGCGTTGTAAACCCGCCGGTGTACCGCGCATCCACCTGCCTATTTGAAACATATGCAGAACTGCAAGAAAGACTTTCCGCCCCCAATGGCGGCAAACTGTTTTACGGTCGCAAAGGCACGCCAACGCACTGGGCGCTAGCGGATGCACTAACGGAGTTGGAAAGCGGCGCTGGCACACAGTTATTCCCAAGCGGGCTCGCTGCGGTAACAGGTTCCATCATGGCATTTGTGAAAGCAGGTGATCATATATTAGTCAGCGATAACGCCTATGACCCCACTCGCGCCTTTGTGAATGGCTTTCTGAAAAACATGGGTGTTGAAGCCACCTATTTTGACCCAATGCTCGGCGCGGGCATTAAAAGCCTGTTTCGCGACAACACCCGTGTCGTACTAACGGAATCTCCCGGCTCTCTTACGTTTGAAGTATCTGACCTGCCCGCCATTTGCACTGTCGCCAAAGCGCATAAAGCCATTGTTATTGCCGACAACACATGGGCTACACCGCTGCTGTATAACCCACTGAAATTAGGCGCAGATGTGTCTGTTCATGCAGTCACCAAATATATTGGCGGTCATTCTGACATCATGTTGGGCACGGCAACGGCCAATGAAGCAACGTTTAAGCGGCTTCAGCGTACTTGTCAGCAAATCGGCTATACGTGCTCTGGTGATGATGCCTTTCTCGCGCTGCGCGGCTTGCGCACACTGGGCCTACGCCTCAAACAACATGAAGAAAATGCCCTTAAAATAGCCGCGTGGCTGAAAGGGCGCCCTGAAGTGGATAAAGTGATCCACCCTGCGTTTGAAGATTGTGCTGGCCATGAGATTGGAAACGAGATTTTGCCGGCTCATCGGGCCTATTCTCTATCATATTAAAAGGCGGCACAAAGCCTGACACGGCAGCACTTGTGGATGATATGAAGCTCTTCAAGATGGGCTTCAGCTGGGGTGGCTTTGAAAGCTTGATACTACCAAGTGACCCAGCGAGCGCAAGGACTGCGGTACCGTGGACAGCGAATGGCCCGCTCGTAAGGCTGCATATTGGGCTTGAAAATTTGGATGACTTGCTTGCGGAGCTTGATGCTGGCCTCAAGCGATACAGTGCGCACATAAGGCCATAATGTTAACTGATATTGAAATAGCAGCCCTAGGCTTAAGCTTGAAAGTAGCCCTATGGGCTGTTGTGTTTGGCTTGCCGCTTGCAATTTTCACAGCATATTTTCTCGCACGCAAACAGTTTTCTGGTAAATTTATTGTCGATACAGTTATTCATATCCCGCTTGTGGTGCCGCCTGTAGTGGTTGGCTATGCACTGCTGCTATGGCTCGCGCCTAATTCAAGCTTTGGCGGTTGGTTGGCGAGCGTCGGGCTTAGCCCCGCGTTTAAATGGCAAGGCGCAGCTATTGCAAGTGGCTTGATGGCTTTTCCCTTAATGGTGCGCAGTATACGACAAGCCTT
>JAESTR010000065.1 GCA_016763495.1 Kordiimonadaceae bacterium | reverse complement strand
GTCCCATGCGTCTTTCACTGCGCCGGTGGAGCCAGGCAGAGCAAACATCAGTGTTGTGCCGGACAGGCCGCCAGTGGCACGGCTTTGGATGGTGCTGGTACCTATTAAATCATAGGATAACATACGGAATAATTCACCAAAGCCGGGTATGGGCTTGGTATAGAGCGGTTCAAAACACTCTGGCGTAATATCGCGCCCTGTTAGGCCGGTACCGCCGGTAGAGATAATGACCTCTATCGTATCGTCGGCGATCCACTCTTCAAGCTGGCTTGTGATGGAGGTTTTGTCATCTTTTACAATCTTGCGATCAGCCACTCGGTGGCCTGCAGTTTCCACACGGGCCGCTAGTGTGTCGCCTGAACGGTCATCTTCAAATGTGCGGGTGTCAGAGATGGTAAGCACAGCAATGTTTACCGGGCGGAACTCAATAGTTTCATCAATCTTCGGCAACGGCTGTGGTCCTTGTGACTGTTTTTGTTACGGCGCGGCGAATAGCGGCAACTGTTTGTTTTGTGTCTAAATATTCAAGTGTTGGCCACGCACCGGAGGCGAGTGCGTCAAGGCTCGGGCTTTCTTGCCCAATGCGCATACGGTACAGCCAAAGGCCTGCCATCACCCGTTCGATATAATCCCTTGTTTCATAAAACCCAATAGATTCAATGAAAAGAAAGGGATCATTCTGAAAGTCGACTTCTTTGTGCCAGATAGCAAGGCTGCCTGGCCCGCCATTATAGGCCGCGAGTGCCATCAACAAGTTGCCTTCAACAAGGTCTAAGTCTAGCAGGTAATTTATATACCGCTGGCCCAGTGCCATGTTGAATTCAGGCTCGTATAAACGATGCCGGTTTTTGCGGAGCAGTGAGCCTTTTTTGCTGATATAGCGCGCAGTGGCGGGCATGACTTGCATTAGGCCGCCAGCGCCCACGCGGCTTTTCGCTCTGCTGCGGAAATCGCTTTCTTTCCGCACCATGGCAAATACGAGCGCCCTGTCTATTTTGAAGCCACCAGCGGGTTTCCAGTCAGGCAAGGGGTAACGAACGGCTGTGGGGGCAGGGTGCTCAGTACCGTGCGCCCGTCCGAGGCGGGTTTGGATGGCTGGCAGGTTTAGCGCTACAGCAAGCCCCAGAAGGTCTTCCTGAATGGCGGTGCCTTTGCGTGCCCACAAAAGTCTTAGTTCCTCGTCAGCGATATCATTAAGGCTAATCTCAGTAAGCGCTATTGCGCGGCGCACGGTTATATGCCGCAGCAAATTGTTCATGCCGCCTTGGTCAAGAGAAGGCACAGACCAGTCTATGTCGGATTTGATACCCAATTGGCGTGCGGCGATAAGGCCGTAAAAAGTTTCACTATAGCCGCTGGCAGCGCTTAGGTTTTCTAAGCCTTTTGCAGTTTTTCCCAAGCGGAAAGCTGCTCTACTTGTCCAAAAATATCCCGCTGATTGCAGCCATTCGCTGGCGCGCGGGGCATCCCCAAGTGTGTCAAAATGCTCCAGAGCCTGTTCAGTATTGCCCATCCGCCAGTTGGCTAAGCCTGCGACCCAGTCAGCGGAAGGCTCAAACTCGCGGGCGAAATCAGTTGCCATGGTGGCTAGTAGCCGGGCTTTGAAGTCATTGCCTTTATAATAATAGCTGGCGGCAATACGTTCCAGCGCCCCCGCTTTTTCATGGGCGATAAGTAGGTTGCGGTGGTCCATTGCCCAATAGCGTTTTTCAGCGCGCTCTGGCGTACCACGCCGGACGTAGCGCCTAACGTTGGCAAAAAACTTCTTAATGGCTCTGCGTTCTAGTTTGCTCCTTTTAGGAAGGGCTGGCTTTGCTTTTGCCGCTTGGCCCGTAACGCCAGGGTACCGGGTAGTAGCCGGTTTGCGCGGTGCTCTGGCGCGGCCTTGGCGCTTGCGTGCGAGCCTGTACACCCGCCATGCGCTTGGGTGGTCATTATAACTTTTAAGCCAGCCTGCTAATTCGCTGTATCTGCTGCGGTAGCCAGTGCGGTGCATATACCGCTGGAATTTCACGTGGCCCATCAAGATGCTATTATCTAACTGCTTGATCAACTTGTCGGCTTTTTTCCAACGAGACTGTTCTTGCAGCTCAAAAATGCGGCGATAGCGTTTTATGTCTTTGCTCGACAGCTCGCTCGGGATCACATTTTCATTCTCTTGAGCCACCACGGCTGGAGAAGAGGAAAACGCTATGCTACTGACAAGCAAGGCTGTCAGACAAAAAATGATAGAGCTCTTAAGGGAATTCAAGACGACAATTTCTCCTGCACGGCCAAAAGGTCATGCCAGGCATTCTTCTTTTGTAGGGGCTGTTTTAGCAAAAAGGTGGGATGTACCATTGGCATCACTGCTATCTCAACGCTGTCTGCTCCTTGCAATGCAAGGCTTTTCCATTTTCCGCGCTGTCGGGAAATAGTTTCGTCATTCCCCAAAATGGTTTTGGCGGTGGTACCGCTCATCACAATCAGCACCTTTGGTTTAGCGAGCATAATATGACGCACGGCGAAAGGTCGGCACATTGCTAGTGTCTCTGCATCTGGTTTGCTATTGCCTAAGGGGCGCCAAGGTACAAGGTCGGTCAGATACGCGCCGTCAGTGCGACTAAGAGAAATGGCTGCTAGCATTTTATCGAGTAATTGCCCTGCTGGCCCTACGAAAGGCTTACCGCTGGTATCTTCTTCTGCGCCGGGAATGTCGCCCATTACCATCAGGGGCGCACCTGCGGTACCGTCTGCAAATACGGTATTTTTGGCTGAGCGCTTCAATAGGCCGCCATCAAATGCTTCTAAGGCTTGTTTCAGCTCGGCAATACTATTGCAGGCATCTGCGGCTGCTTGTGCGGCCTCTACCCCAGCGCCAATCGTTGGCTTAGCCGGGCGGGCAGTAACAGGCATAGGACGCGTAGTTGGTTTTTTAATCGGCTGTTTTGCGGCTGTTGGTGCAGTTGCGGCAACAGCGGTAACTTCAAATCGGTCGATGGTTTCTTCATCAATGGCCTCATCAGCACCCATAGCAATATGCCATGCGAGAAGTGAGATTGGGTCCTGATTGTCAGTTATTTCAGTTTGCATTCTGTCCCGCCAGAGAGATTAGTCACCTTTGTAATATAACCGGGGACGGCTAAAATTTGCATGGATTTTTTTAAAAAATATAATCAGCTGTACCCCAAAGCGCAATTAGGTGTGTCTCTAAGCGCAAAAAGGCGTTGAGTTCACTCATTTGTTTGACCTTTCTACTTCTGCCGGGCATAAGACTTGAAAGCCAACAAGACTGCTCCAGATAAGGGTGAAAACCTAGGCCAATAGAACCTTTGGCCAAATTTGGCGGTAGGTGCCTGCATAATGTTTCATGCAGGCAATTATAAAATGTTTAGAAGGAGTAGCACATGGAACGCGAAGCCATGGAATTTGATGTGGTAATTGTCGGCGGTGGGCCTGCGGGTTTGTCAGCGGCAATCAGGCTCAAGCAGCTTGCACAGGAAAATGACCAGGAACTCATGGTCTGTGTGATCGAAAAAGGCTCTGAAATTGGCGCCCATATTTTGTCAGGCGCGGTGGTAGATCCTATTGCCTTGAATGAATTGATCCCTGAGTGGAAAGACAAAGGCGCGCCGTTAAATACACCGGTAACTGATAATCAGCACTGGGTACTTTCTGAAAGCGGCAAAACTGAATTTCCTCATTTTATGATGCCGCCGCTCCTTTCCAACAAAGGTATGTATACTTTGTCGCTTGGTAATTTCAGCCGTTGGCTTGCTGAACAAGCTGAAGCGCTTGAAGTTGAGATTTATCCGGGTTTTGCTGGGTCTGAAGTGCTGTATCACGAGGATGGCCGCGTAAAAGGTGTTGCAACGGGCGATATGGGCATTGGCCGTGATGGGGAGCCAAAACCTAGCCACGAGCCGGGCATGGAACTCCACGCCAAATACACACTGTTCGCTGAAGGTTGCCGTGGCTCGCTAACTAAAGAAGTTGAAGCCAAATATAACCTGCGCGAAAATAGCGAGCACCAGACTTACGGTATCGGTATCAAAGAGCTTTGGGATATTGAGCCTGATAAGCACTTCCCCGGCCGCGTGATCCATACGCAAGGCTGGCCGCTAGATAACACTGTTGGTGGTGGCTTTATTTACCATCAAGAGAATAACCAAGTCGCTATTGGTTTTGTTGTTGGTTTGGATTATGAAAATCCACACCTTTCGCCATTTGACGAAATGCAGCGTTATAAAACGCACCCGGCTATTAAAGAAATTCTCGAAGGTGGGCGCCGTGTTGCATACGGCGCACGCGCTATTAATGAAGGCGGATTGCAGTCCGTTCCAAAGCTATCATTCCCCGGCGGCGCGCTTGTGGGCTGTGCAGCGGGCTTCTTGAACGTGCCGCGCATTAAAGGCAGTCATAACGCCATGAAGTCGGGCATGCTCGCCGCTGAAAGCGCGTTTGATGCTATTAAAGCAGGGTCAGAAGGTGAAGTTGAGCTTACTTCGTACGAAGAAGGGTTCAAAAATAGCTGGATATATAAAGACCTGCACAAGGTTCGTAATGCCCGGCCTTCCCTTTCCAAATTTGGCATTTCTTTGGGCACGTTGTATTCAGGCATTGATATGTGGCTCAATAATATTGGCCTTGGCTTTTTGGTGCCTTGGACTTTCAAGCACCCGCATGTTGATAATACATCGCTGAAAAAAGCCAGCGAGTGTGAGCCGATTGAGTATCCCAAACCTGACGGGGTTATAACTTTTGATAAATTATCTTCAGTGTTCTTATCCAATACGAACCATGAAGAAGACCAGCCCGTTCATCTAACGCTGAAAGACGACGCAGTGCCGGTTTCTATTAATCTCGTGGACTATGATGGGCCTGAGCAACGTTTCTGCCCAGCAGGGGTTTATGAATTTGTGGGTGAAGAGGGCGAAGAAAAACGTCTTCAAATCAACGCGCAAAATTGCGTTCACTGCAAGACTTGTGATATCAAGGATTATACACAGAATATTAATTGGGTAGTCCCAGAAGGTGGCGGGGGACCAAACTATCCAAACATGTAAAGCACACTGTTTGTGAACATAAATAAAACGATATATCAGCCGCTGAAGATTTCGCTAGTTTTGCTAGCCCTCAGCGGCTGTGCTGCGTCTAAATCAGATGTTGGCCTGAGTGGCGCGCTGCCTGCAGCCTTACACAGTGAGTTTAAACAAACAGATGACCAGTCCAGTTTTTTTGGACCATTTGTAGCGGCAACACAGGCTCAGCAAAATTCCCAGAATACATTATCAGCCTACTATTACCTGCAGGCGCTGGATGCAGACCCAACTAGCAGGTTTGTTGCTGACAGAGCATTTTTTCAACTGCTGGTTTCAGGGCAAATAGATGCTGCTGCGGTTTTGGCTGAAAAGCTAATTGAAGACCCCTCTGAAACTGCAGATGACTTGGTGCGGCTCATGTACGCCTTGGAGGCGTTTAAACGCGGAGATTGGGCTGTTGCCCGGGAACGCTTGAATGACGGCTTTACGCGCGGCTTTGGCTTTATTATCTCGCCGCTTCTTTTAGCATGGAGCCACGGGGCAGAAGGCGATATTGACGCTGTAAATCGAGTAATGGCGGAGATGGCAAAAAATAAGCGCCTTGAACCGCTTGTAGAAGAGCATTTGGCGTATATTTTAGACTATATGGGCGAAACAGAGAAAGCTGCGGAGCACTATGACATCGTGTTCGCTCAAAATGGGTACGGTGCGCTACATTCGGCCATCGCATACGCCCATATGCTATCCCGTGTTGGTAGGGCGCGGGATGCTGTTATCTTCTTAAAAACACGAGCGGCTAAACTTGGTAATAACCGCAGTTTGTTACGCGAAAGCAGGCGGATCAACAATGGGCTGCCGCCTTTTCAAGAAGTTGCGACACCTAAAGGGGCGTCAGGCTTAGTATTTTACAGGCTTGCCTCAGAATTCGCACGGGGCTCTTCCCCAGAAGCAGCGATAATTTATTTTCGTATAGCATCCTATTTGACACCTGAAGTTGATGATATTTATTTCGTGCTGGGGGAACTGTTTAAGGAGGCAGGCAATACGGAAGGCGCCATTAAGGCCCTGCAGTCTGTGCCAGAGAACAGCTTGTTACGAAAACAGGCTGAAATGCGCCAGATAGAATTATTGCGGGCAAATTCGCAGTTTGATGAAGCTGAGAAATTGCTTCGTGTCAAACTGGAAGCTGAGCCTAACGACCGAAGGTTGCTCGTAAGTTTGGCTGACTTGCTGCAACAGCAGGGCCAGTTCGCAGAGTCGCTTGAGTTTTATGATAAAGCGGTCTTACAGATTAGAAAGCCCGTAAGGCGAGACTGGTATGTGTATTTTGCGCGTGCGATCTCATACGAACGGACAGGTCAGTGGCAGGAAGCTGAGAAGAATCTGAAGATAGCTTTATCTGTTTATCCGGATGAGCCAAATACGCTCAATTATCTTGGTTATAGCTGGATCGACCGCGGCGAGAATATTGATGAAGCTAAGTTGTTGATCGAGAAAGCTGTGAAGGCGCGGCCGGCTGATGGTGCTATTCAAGATAGCTTGGGCTGGGTTTATTACCTTACGGGCGAGTATCAGAAAGCAGTTTCCACATTGGAACACGCCGTGCGGCTTGAGCCCGATGATGCTACTATCAATGACCATCTTGGCGACGCATATTGGCAGGTTGGACGCAAAATTGAAGCGCGGTTTCAATGGCAACATGCACTTGATAGCGATATAGAGGATGAAGACCGTCGAGCTATTGAGCTCAAACTTGAAACCGGACTTATTGGTCCGGCTGCTTCGAAGATAGTCTCCTAAACATGCTCCCCTTTGAACAGAAGCCCGGTGGGGCCGTAAGAGTGGTTGCGCCTGCGAAAGTAAATATATTCCTGCATATTACAGGGCGCAGAAGTAACGGCTTTCATGAGTTGGAAAGCCTGTTTGCATATACGGAGCAGGGCGACAGGCTGTTGATCGAAGAACATCATGAGCCAGAACTGTCTCTGACTGGTCCTTTTGCAGAACAATTAGCAGCAGCTGGCGGGGCGGATTCCAGTAATCTTGTCTATGGCGCGTTATTATTACTCGCTGAGAAATTCGCCTGTTCTGCAAATGTGAAAATCACGTTGGAAAAAAACTTACCTATTGCAGCAGGCATTGGTGGCGGCTCAGCCGATGCCGCCGCCGCTTTGATTGGCTTATGCGCTTATTGGGGTAAGTGGTTGCCTATAGTGGAACTTGAAGCGATTGCATTTCAACTGGGGGCGGATGTGCCCTCATGCCTACATGCTGTGCCTTTGTTGGTGCGAGGCGTTGGCGAAAGCTTTGAACTGGCAGAGATGCCCGGTGGGCTTGGTATCGTGTTGGTGAACCCTCATGAAGGGATTTCGACGCCACAGGTTTTTGAAGCTTATAAAGCCAATGCCGATACAAAGTTTGATGAACCACTGGTGACTATACCATCCGGTGTGATGGCCTTTTACGCGTTTTTGAGGGATGAAACTCATAACGCCCTGCAAGGCCCTGCCACAAAGCTATGTCCGGAAATAGGCGTTATTTTAGAGGCTTTGGATCGCACCCCTGATTGCCGCTATTCTGGTATGTCAGGTAGTGGCGCAACATGTTTTGCTTTGTTTGATACACTCAAGGCTGCGGAGGCAGCGAGTAACCGCCTTAAAAGCAGTCACTCTAAGTGGTGGGTACACGCAGACAGTTTACGGAAACCTATAGAGTAAGTATTTAGACGCTGTGATAGGTGCGGTACCAGCGCACAAATTCAGGCAGGCCTTTTTCTATAGGCGTTTTTGCTTTAAAGCCAAAATCAGCTTCCAATGCTGACGTATCAGCAAATGTTGCTTTCACATCGCCGTCTTGCATCGGCTCAAGTTTTTTCTCAGCTTTCATGCCAAGGCACTCTTCCAAAATAGAAATCATATGTAAGAGGGGCTCTGGCTTATTGTTGCCGATATTATAAATGCGGTGCGGCGCTGGGTTGTTGAAGGCATTATCGCCGCCAATTTGGGGCGGGCCTTCCAAGACTGCGAGAATACCAGCCACTATGTCGTCAATATAGGTAAAGTCCCGAGACATATCGCCGTGGTTAAATACGCGGATAGGCTCTGCGTTTAAAATCGCTTTGGTAAAAAGCCAATATGCCATGCCAGGCCGCCCCCATGGGCCGTACACAGTGAAAAACCTGAGGCCGGTTTGCGGAAGGCCATATAAATGCGCGTAGCTTTGGCTTAGCAACTCGTCAGCGCGCTTAGTGGCCGCATATAGTGAAACAGGTGTGTCTACTGGGTCATGGGTGCTGAAGGGCAGTTTGCTGTTGCCGCCATAAACACTGCTTGAGCTGGCGTAAACCAGATGGTCAAGCGCGTCTGTATTTCTGCACAGCTCTAGTATGTTGGCATGCCCCACGAGATTAGATTGGATGTAGGCTGCGGGGTTTTCAATGGAGTGACGCACGCCAGCTTGGGCACCAAGATGAATAACAGAAGTGATTTTTGTATTTTTGGTGGCATCAGCCAAAGTGAGGCTATCCGCAAAATCACATTGGATGAAGGTAAAACCTCCCGTGCCTTCAATCTGAGCAAGCCGTGCATTTTTAAGCGCGGGGGCATAATAGGCGTTTAGGTTGTCGATGCCGAGAACCTCTTCACCGCGCTCTAATAAAGCTTGGCAAACATGGAAGCCTATAAAGCCTGCAGCGCCTGTCACCAAAATTGGCATTCATCATTCCTTTGTTGTCGGTATAGCTTAATAGATCAGCGTTTTCAGGCAAGGCTTTTGCTGAGAAACAAGCGCATTTCATCATCTTAGCCAGAAAAGGGAAAAAAAACG
>JAESTR010000064.1 GCA_016763495.1 Kordiimonadaceae bacterium | reverse complement strand
CACTTGCAAAACCATATGGTCACCTGAGGCGCCAGTCATGTTTTTACCCATGCCGTGTTGGCCCTTGGGCGCTTTAAAGAGGCGCTTATAGCGGAAATCGATGAGTGTATTCAGGCCTGTGATAGCCTCAAATATAATATCGCCGCCTTTGCCGCCGTCCCCCCCGTTTGGACCGCCAAATTCTACATAGGCTTCACGGCGGAAGGAAACGATGCCGTTTCCGCCGGGGCCGCTTTTTACGAATATTCTGGTCTGGTCTACAAATCTCATGGTGGTCTTCTATCAGTGTGGCAAAAAGCCAATGGGTTAATTCTCAAATTGTACCGGGTGGTCATTGCTTGCATGCAGGCAAGCTGTACGAATGTTTCCCGAGACGTGTACCTTTATATAGCGCAGATTTAAAGGAAAATTGACCGAATGCGCTGGCCAAGTCCCTTTTTAGCCGATTTTAGCTGGTGTATCTGTTTGGCGAGTAGCTCAATGCTGAGATCTTCTAGTCGTTCTGAACTGCCAAGTCCCGCGCCGCGCCCTTCAAGGTAATGCTTTATATCTTCAGCAAAAGGCACGCCTGTAATTTTTGGCGCATCGGCTGGCACAAAGCCATGTTTCTTTAAAAAGGCCACAATTTCATGCGTATCGGCATACAACAGCGCTTTGGTTTCCTGTGGCTTGCCGTTTCCCATGCGGGGAATGATAAGCGGTGACGCATTGCTGAAGGTGTGCAGCTGTTTCACTTTCGGCGCGATGCTAACCTTGGCTAGTTTGGCTTTTGGCCGCCGCGCTAAAAAGGCAACATGGACTTGCAGCTTTGGCAGTAAGTCGAACAGATGGCATATACTGCCGTCTGAAATTACAATATGGCTGGCGTTTGCGATGGTGCGGAGTTGCGCTTCGATAGGGTGTTTTTCAGGGTAATACACTTCGTAGCCTTGCTCAGCCAAATAGTTAGCGAGATGCATTTCACCGAGGTACCGCCGGGAGGTCATATGCCCCCTGAGTAAGGCTATCTTTTTAGGTGTGCCCTTATCCTCAAACAAGTTCTTTTGGGCAGCTAGATTAGCAAGGTGCGCAGTATAGTGCCGGTGAGATTTGCGGCCAAGAGTTTTCCCTTGCTCGGCGGTCACAAGCTTCTCCACTACACAAGATTCAGTGATCAGCTTCCATTTTTTCACGCCGAGATAGTCCATTAGCTGAGGGAAATACTCAAGCACATAGGCCTTTTCAGGGTCGGCGATAAAAAGCGCGGTGCAGTCCGCGAATTCAGGTTGCTGCAAAATCCAAAGCCTGTGGATGAATTCTGCTGTCAGGTGCCCAAAATGATATTGGTATGTGCCGCCATAGACAAAAGCTTTGCCATCATCACTGGTTAGTTTAGGTAGGGCGCTTGTATCTATTTCAATAGCGTCATTGAAAGGTCTGCCGTGGCGGTTATGTCTGCAGTGAACAGGGTATTCTTTAGGGTTGGCTAGCCCACCACTATATATAAGGCCGCCAGCAGCACGGGGGCCGATGGCAACATTATCAAAAACACCATATTTCAGTTTTCTCTGCATCATAATCCGAATGAACCCTATGGATACTGGGCGCGTTAATCAATATTGAATCTGTTTGGTTTAAGGCACATCACCGGCCCACTCCCCTCTCCTGACCACCCAATAGTATAATTCTGTGGGTGCTCGGGTGGGGGAGTGGGCCGGTGATTCTACCAAAACGGATAAATCCTATCCAATAAAAAAGGCGGACCCTGAGGACCGCCTTTTCAAATTCATATGTTGGAAGTTTTAGTTCACAACTGAAACAAAAGCTTTGTTGCCTTTGGTTTTTTTGAATTTTACATGGCCTTCAGTGAGGGCGAATAAAGTATGGTCTTTGCCCATACCAACATTTTCACCCGGGTACACTTTTGTACCACGTTGACGAATAATGATGTTACCTGGGATAACAGCTTCGCCACCGAACTTTTTTACACCAAGACGACGACCAATACTGTCACGGCCGTTATTGGTACTACCACCAGCTTTTTTATGAGCCATTAGAGTATCTCCTTATAAGGGGCCGCTTATTCAGCCGTTTTCTTCGTTGCTTTTTTAGCTGCAGGCTTCTTAGCCGCTGCAGCTTTAGCCGGAGCTTTCTTCTCAGCGGTTTTAGCTTCTGCCTTCTTTGCAGGTGCTTTTTTCGCTGGAGCAGCTTCTTCTGCTTTAACTTCTGCTTTCTTCGCTGCTGGCTTGGCTGCTGCTGCTTTAGCTGCTGCTTTACCGATAGCTGTCACGCGAAGAATTGTAATTTGTTGGCGATGGCCACGTTTACGACGGTAATTTTGGCGACGCTTCTTTTTGAAGATAACAATCTTCTTGTCTTTTTTCTGCTCAAGGACTTCAGCTGAAACAACTGTGCCTTCTACAAGTGGCTCGCCTACTGTAACACCCTTGTCATCACCGGTCATCAAGACCTGATCAAGAGTAATAGTGCTGCCAACTTCGCCATCAAGTTTTTCAACTTTGATAACGTTACCTTCAGTAACGCGGTACTGTTTACCGCCTGTCTTTACGACTGCGAACATAGGTGTTCCTTCATCTTGTTTCGCGCCGCAGTAAACCGGGTGGGTTTAACCCTAGTTGAACCCCACACTTTGGGCGGTTTCCGCTGACTATTTTTCAACAGTGTTTAACACACAGAATTGCTTCTACGTGCCAGACGCGCGGAATATACGGCTATTGGCTACAGAGTCAACGGTTTTTAGGTTTTTGGTAGACACTAAGATGTTGCCGCATTGTCCTCAAGTCGCGCTAAGTAAGTCACGGTCTAAATATAGAGCCTTGTGGGAAGCCGGCAAAGGGAGCTCAGGTATCAACCGTGTCGTTGGGCCAAATACAGAAACCCCACTAATCACAGAAAAATGGCTGCGACAATTCCGATCATAGCTGCAATTACAGTAATCCCAGTACAGATATCGTTAATCAGCTCTAGAACTTTGCTTCTTTACTCTTTTGTCTTTGTCTTTTTCCTGATCTGCGGCCTATTAGGTGTCTGCCCTTTGAGCCGCAGATAGGAAACATCTTTATTTTGCGATGCGGGCCTTTGCTGCAGCATATTGGCTTGCCAACTGGTCAATGAATTCACTTGCTGACTGAACTTTTTTTACTGCGCCAATGCCTTGGCCGCAGCCCCAGATATCTTTCCATGCTTTTGTTTTAGAGCCGTCACCAGAGCCAAAATTCATTTGCGAGAGATCCCCTTCAGGCAAGTCACTTGGGTCCATGCCTGCCGCTTCAATAGACGGCTTCAGGTAATTGCCGTGCACACCAGTGAACAGGTTTGAATACACAATATCAGCGGCATTATGGTCAACGATACATTGCTTGTAGGCGTCTTCAGCGTTGGCTTCAGTTGTAGCAATGAACGCGGAACCTATATAGCCAAGGTCTGCGCCCATGGCTTGAGAGGCGAGCACAGCATCACCCGTCGCGATGCAGCCCGAAAGCGCAATCGGGCCGTCAAACCATTCGCGGATTTCTTGGATTAGGGCAAAAGGGGATGTTGTGCCCGCGTGGCCACCTGCGCCCGCAGCAACAGCGATTAGGCCGTCTGCACCTTTTTCAATTGCTTTTTTTGCAAAGCGGTTATTGATAATGTCATGCAGCACAATGCCGCCGTAGGAGTGGATCGCATCATTCACTTCAGTGCGGGCACCGAGGGATGTGATGATGATTGGCACTTTATATTTTACGCACATTTCAACATCATGCATCAGGCGGTTGTTAGAGCCATGCACGATTTGGTTGACGGCGAACGGTGCTGAAGGATTGTCTGGATTGGCTTCGTCATAGGCGGCCAATTCTTCGGTTATACGTTGTAGCCATTCCTCAAGCACGGGGCCGGGCCGGGCGTTAAGAGCAGGGAATGAGCCAACAATGCCAGCTTTACACTGTGCAATTACCAAATCTGGATTCGAGATAATAAATAAGGGAGAGCCAATTACTGGGATACGAAGGTTGGATAATTGTGCAGGTAAAGTCATGAATTTTCAATTCCTATTGTCACGCGGGTATTAAAAAGCTCGTCAGGGTGCCTTACGCAGTATTATTTTTGATATAATACCTGTTTAGATAAATTACTAGACTCTATAGTCCAGTTTTATTTCTAGGTGTCGCTGCTATTCGGTGTCGCACGCGCCATAATAAGGCCTGCTATCAGGAGCATGATGCCGATAGACCTTTTCAAGCTTAACGCTCGGACCTCTGTACTAAAGAGGCCATAATGGTCAATGGCAGTTGCAGCAATAATTTGTGCGACAACAACAAAGAAAATTGTATTGGCAACGCCAAAACGCGGCGCGAGGAATGTGGCAGATATCACATAGAACAGTACAATCAAGCCACCGCTGAAGTCGATAGGGGAGGCAGAGGATAGCTGAGCACTTGTGGGGAACGGTGCTTTACTTACGAGTACAAATACAGCGGCGCCGACGACAGCAAGGGTGAATAATATCAAAACACTGTAGGGAATATTCCCAATTGTTTTACCTAGTCGCCCATTCATAGCAGCCATAACCGGGATAAGAGCACCGGCCGCCGCAGCCCAAAACGCATATAAAAGTGTAATTTTGATCATCGGTACTCGCTGTTGTTTGGTGTTTACTATGGATAGTAATGTGTAGCAAAAAGACGATTAGGCAATTTTTGTAAAGAAAATATAGAAGAATTTGAAACTATTAAAGAGCTCATCTCGTTATAGGATTTATGGCATGTATTTTATGCGGTCATGGGCTGTGCAATCTGGCATTGCCAAATTTCAGCTCAAAGCAATCGCTAAGTTAAGCATACTGTGTGCATAATTGCCGCATGGTATGTTTTTTGATGGAAAAATTTTGTGGCTGACTTACTATTTACCACAATTGGTACGGCCAATTAGATATAGTGCTGAAAAGGCATACTGTCGGATTAAGGGAGTTGTATGAATAAATTGGTTAAATTGCTTACTGTAGCAAGTTTGTCGACTGTGGTGGGCATGGCTGGTGTATCAGCTGCAGATGCAGCCAAGGGTGCTAAGGTTTTCCGTAAGTGTAAGGCTTGCCATACGCTAGAGGTTGGTAAACGGCGTTTAGGCCCTAACCTCGCGGGTATTATTGGCCGTAAAGCGGGTACAGTTGAGAAGTTTAGATATTCAAAAGCAATGGCTGCGACTGACATTGTTTGGGATGAAGCAAACTTGTCAATGTTCCTGCAAAAGCCGAAGAAATTCATTAAAGGGACAAAAATGGCCTTCGCTGGGCTGCGTAAACCTGCGGATATTGAAAACTTGCTTGCTTACTTGAAAGAAAATGGCGGCTAAAGAGGCTGTCCGACCTAACGGCTATGTATAATAAAAAAGCCAGCGGGTAAATCCTGCTGGCTTTTGTGTGTGTTGCCCATTTTTAACCTGTGTGGCTAACTCGGGAAATTAGGCGGCTATTGCTGCCAGCATGGTGGTTTCAATACGGACAGACTGAACAGTGATGATTTGCCTGATTTTATTCATGACTATGCTAACGTGCGCATCTTCAATGTCGGAACAATCCAGCTCGATCCAATGCAAACCGTCGCTAGTGCGCGCAGCGTGTAAATTGTCACATGCAAGACCGCGAATGGTAAACAGCTCCAGAACCCGTGAAAGCGTATTCACATCATACTGTGCCTGAACTGAAAAGCGTGTCCGTGTTTTGCCGCGTAAAACCATTACCTTAACTTCCTAACTAGTCTGCTCTGGCGGTTAGTCTGAGACTAATGCCGGATAGATTTTTATGTATTTATTGTTTCTCAACTTGCAAACATAATAGCCCGCATCTAGTGGGAAGGGATCCCTTAGGTTTGACATATTCTGTATTATATGAGAAATATTCTCACTATATGATAATTATTCGAAATGAATTCCTGTATGATTGATGAACTTGATGCGCGTATCCTGAATGAGCTGCAGTTAGATGCTCGTATGCCGCTGAATGATTTGGCGGAGAAGGTTTCCTCCAGTCGCTCAGCTGTATGGCGGCGTATTCAGAAGATGGAAGAAGAAGGCGTTATAAAGCAGCATACGATTGTGCTGGACGCTGAAAAAGCTGGCTTGAGTGTGATGGTTATCGCGCAGGTAAAAATGCAGGCCCACAGTAAAGACAGCTTGCCGCACTTCATTGAAAAAGTGCGTAATTTCAAAGAGGTTACGGAGTGTCACACTCTTATGGGGGAAGTAGATTTTTTCCTGAAAATTCGAGTGAAAGATGTGCAAGCGTATGAGGATTTTTTCTGGAACAGCCTGTCGCAAATTGAAGGTGTGCGCGAGATAAACTCTTCTATTGCGCTGACAGCGTGGAAGGACACAACCAACTTACATATTGCACCCCACAAGCACAGCTAACCTTGCCTATCAACTAATGTATGTGCCTTAAGGGCAACAAACGTAATGATTACATGCCAGTCGGCGGTCTTTTCTACATAAGATAGATCAATACGGTTGCGGCATAACATCTGATGGCGTATAGGCCCATGCAGATGGTTCCTTTGGTCTCGGCCAAAGGCGAAGAGGGAACGCGGTACTTACTCGTTTCGGCGCGTAAATAATCCGTGGCTGTACCCGCAACTGTATGTAGGAAGCGTCTGTCTTAATTTACTCCACTGGATGTGCGCAGTGTTTCGCGCCAAATCTGGGAAGGAAAGACAGTGCATTTGACCTATAAGCCAGGATACCTGCCATCGTGTCGCCTTTCTGCTGGTCGGGGTTAACCATGTAGAAGCGGACCTCCGTGTCGGCGACGATCTCGCTGCTGTGCACGGGGATTGTCAGATGATAAGACAAGACCTCCACAGTATTTTGTAATTGGATGGCACCAAAGGGTGCGGTCTGTAGTTTGTGGATCTTAGT
>JAESTR010000063.1 GCA_016763495.1 Kordiimonadaceae bacterium | reverse complement strand
GGGGCTGTTGGCAAATCGTCGGATAGATTGAAAATACCGCCCGCATGTGTGCCCGTTAAAGCGGCCCATATGCTGGCGCATATATCATCCAGGTGGATACGGCCAAATGTTTGGCCTTCTTTAACAATACTATGTGCTTTGCCTGCTTGCAGGTTTTTAAAAGCATTTCGCCCGGGCCCATAAATGCCTGCAAGCCGATATATAAAGCCGCGGCTGCCGTGCGTTGCTGCTAACCCCGCCCATTCGTTTTCTGCGTGTAGGCGTGCGACGCCGCGCTTCAAAGACGGGGCTGGTGTTGTTGTTTCATCAACCCAGGCGCCGTCATGGTTACCATAGACATTGGTGCTGGATAGATAATGAATTGAGCTTAAGCCTTTTAGTTGGGTTAACCAACCTTTCCAAATGCTCAGTGCCGGGTCCCCGTCTGGGGTTGGGGCGATACTGCTTACTATATGGCAAGGCTCTTCAATCGCAGGATTTTTCAAGACCCCAGCCGCAAAATCAAAGGTCTCAAAGCCAGCGGTTTCTAATTCTTGCCGTTTTATATCATCGCGATATGTTGCAATGACACGCCAACCGTTTGCTTTGGCTTTTTCCATTATAGGGTAAGCGCTGTAGCCGGGCCCAAAAACCAATAAAGTATTAGTCATACAAAACCCCTTAAAAACTGCCTTGAAATTGCCACCAGACATGTGCAGTCTGCGGCGCATGAAAATAAATCCTATCATATGTATACTAGCAAGTACCGTATTTTTTGGCGAAGTCACTCTCGCGGATACTCAGGTAACGTCTGACGAGAAACGATACGAAAATTGCCTGAATGTGGCTGACCACGCGCCTGACAGAGCCATTAATTTGGCGCTTGTGTGGAAAAATGAAGGCGGAGGCATCCCGGCGCGTCACTGTGAGGCTGTCGGACTTTCACGCCTTGGCGAACATGCTGAGGCTGCCATCCGGCTCGAAATGATTGCAACAGATATGCGGGTGGGCAAAGACATGCCGATCCAAGATGGTAAGCGGCTTGTCGGCACATCGCCGATGTTGGCTGATATGTATTCACAAGCTGCCAATGCGTGGCTGCTGGCCACTAAGGTCGGACGCGCAGAAGATGCAATTCAGGCCGGGTTGTCCCTTACAGTAAAGGGCGGTAAGCAGGAATGGGACTTGTTGCTTGATCGGGCCCGTATTGCCGCAGCAGACCGGGACTATACAGCAGCGTTAACAGACCTTGAGACCATATATCAACGTGACACCAGACGGACAGATATATTAGTGTTGCTGGCATCATCAGCGCGGTTAACGGACCAGTTTCAAAGGGCTTTTGAGGCCATCACCGACTATATTGCAGCCCACCCTGATGATCCGGCTGGATATTTGGAGCTTGGTAACTTATCAGATGCAACTGGCCGCATTGCTGAAGCGCGCAGAAATTGGCTGAAAGTGGTTCATTTGGCACCGGAAAGCAAAATCGCAGAAGACGCGAGATCCAATATAGAGCGATCTGACGTACAGACAGACGTACAGGCAGATGTAAAATAGGCAGGAAGATGTAAAAGAGTAGGGCACTTTTTTGGGCGGTACTTGCCTCTTTTCTTTTTAGACACAGATTAAGCTGTAGTTGAAGTGGAAGACTGTATGACGATCTTGAAATATTTATGCCTAGGGATAATCTGTATATTTTTCGTGATGGGTGGTATTGGCCATTTTGCTGACACCGAAAGATTTATGTCAATAATGCCAGACTTTATGCCATTTCACTGGGAGGCAGTAATTGTCAGTGGTGTGTTTGAGCTAATGGGTGCCGTTGGTATATTAATACCCAAAACGCGCCGGATTGCGGGCATTGGCTTGTTTACACTGGTGGTTTTGGTTACGCCAGCAAACATCAATATGTGGATAAATGCTGACCAGTTCCCGCAGTTTTCAATGACATATCATTACATCAGGATGCCAGCGCAAGTTTTGCTGCTTGTGATGATCTGGTGGTCAACACAGCCATGGAAGCTGCAAAAGGATGACAGTGAGCTGAGTGCAGCTTAGATTCTGAAAATCTCTTTTAGGCTGATGTTTAGTCCTTGGCCTAAAAGGAGAATTTGGCTTCATACAGGTCCGGTAGGTTATTTTCAAACAGCACGACATCCGTGTCTGTCCAGTTTGCCGCTGCCCAATCATCTGCTTCTTGCTGGGTTTCAAAGGTTAAAACTGTTGTGTTGCCAGAGTTAGCTGCATGCACACCTGATAGGAACGTAGGAATGCGCGCTGACGTCACTACTGCGATAATATCGCAGCTTTCTGCCGCTAATTTCCCCAATGCTTGATGTTCTTCTGCGTGTTTTTCGCCCAGCTCCACCATGCCCGGTGTGATCAGAATACGGCGACCGCCTTTTTTCACAAGGCTATCAAGGCAGCCTAGCGCTGAGGCAAACCCAACGGGATTGCTATTGTATCGGTCGTTCACAATAGTTGGGCCAGACGATTCTTTGCTTACTTCTAATCTGAAACGAATTTGCGGCACGGTGGCCAATGCACCTTTGATAGCAGTCCACGGTAAGCCAATAGACCGAGCGCATGCAGCCGCTAACAAGATATTACCAGTTTGGTGGATACCGTATAGCGGTACTTTCAGCGTAAGGGCTTCTTCACCATCTTGTATACCTAGCGTTAAACCGTCTGCCGTTTGCTTGCAGCTTTTCAGCTTGATATCGCCGTCAGTACCTACTTTTAAATAGTTGCCGGGGATATCAGACATTTGCTCAGCTAAAAGTACAGGGCTGATGCCGTCAGTGTTCACCACCGTTTGTCCGCCTTGCTTGAAAGTTGCTTCAGCGAGTTCAAACTTGGCGCGCGCCACCGTTTCTAATGATTTAAAACGCTCGTAATGAGCAGCACCAACCGCGGTGATTAATCCAACATCAGGCGGTGTTAGTTTGCAAAGTCGAGCGATGGAGCCTGGGCCGTATGCACCCATCTCAACGACAAAAAATTGGTGGTCAGATGTCAATTGCTCGCGAATAACCCGGGTGATGCCCATGTCCGTGTTCACGCTGCCCGGTGTCGCGAGTGACGGTGCTGCTGCGCCCAGTACGTGAGATAATATATGTTTGGTTGATGTTTTACCGAAGGAGCCCGTGATGGCGATAACCTTGGGTTTAAGCCTGTTGAATTTTTCGATGGCTTCGTTGCGAAACCCTGATTTTATGTTTTCTTCCACTGGTTCCAATATTTTAGTGGCACCAACAAGAAGAAACGGTAAACCTTGGAATAGCCCAATGAGCAGGAACGCAAAGGCTACACTTTGCCAGTCATAGCTCAGCTCCGCAAAAGTTAATATATCGAGCCAGCTTTCGCTGTTGTCAGAAATACCAACACTATAGTGCTCGCCTTTAGGTGCGAGCGACGCAAACAGGCCAGCGAGCATGAAGCCAGCAACAGCCAAAAGCATGTAAACCCCAAAAAGCCGTTTGGCGCGCTGGGTCATAACTAAGGGCTTTTTATTATTGTTTCGTACCCGTTTCGATAATAGGATGCCGTGTAATAAGCCAATGAGTATGAACGGCACCAATAGCGTGATCACGCTTTGAAATAGGGTATTTTCTGTAAATAGGGAGTGAGAGAGTGTGCCCAGAAAACCCGCCAAAAACAGCCATGTTGAAGCGGCTTTATCATACCCTTTTTTGTCTTTTAGCCATAGTAGGAAGCGAGGGCCATCATATTCTTCCTGCTGGTAAAACATCAGCAAGCTTAAGCCGCGCTCAAAACAAAACCACAGTGTTAGGATGCTGATCGGTAGCAAATAATAAAGCTGGTCTGATAGGCTAACAAGGGTATTATCCATCACGGCCACCGTTTAAGTCTTTGAGGAACGTTCTGATAAGAGCTTCACACTGGTACGCACCGCGCTCAAGAATATCGTTATGGCCGTACCCCTTCAGTATCTCGCAGCGTGCGATTGGAATAAGGCCTTCATAGCGATGGCCAAACTCAGGCGGTGTTTCTGTGTCATCTCCACCGTAAATCAGCAATGTAGGGCATTTGATTTGTTGTGCTAATGCGCTTAGGTCTTCGTTCACAGCACTAACAAGTGTTCCGCGCAGCACGCCTGCATTTTGATAGTCGCGGCTACCAAACCTCTTCACATAGGCGTCTCGGTAGCGTGTGCCAAAAATAGCATCAGAAAGTCGTGCCAAACGACCAATGAGTTTCAGCGCACCCGCTCTTACTCTATGGGCTACGGACCTTTTCCGGCGCAGGCCTGCTCCAGATATCAATATAATCGCTTTAATGAGGTCAGGATAACGGGACGCCATTTGCACTGAAACCCGCGCACCGTAGCTGTGGCCAACCAGTATGGCCCCCTTGCTGCCTTTTAGTGCCGTGCCAAGTTGTTTCGCCAGCGCGTCAGCATAGTCTTGGCTACCGGCACCTTCATGAAGGGCTGGTGTTTTGCCAAATCCGGGCTGGTCATACAGCGTATGGCACCCGTTCTTTTTAAAAAGCCCTGCCAAACGAGAAAGAGCGCTACTGGTGTGGCCCCAACCATGTAGCCAAATGAAAGGCTGTTCTGGGGTTTTAGGCGAGCTATTAGCCTGTTCTATTGTTTCAGAATGCCATATGTCGGTTGAAGGCATCGCTTAACCTCTGGCAAAAATCATGGCACCGGCTGCATCAGTGCCAGTTGCGCCAAGGCGGCTAGAGGACAATTTGAAACCTTCTTCAATTATGGCACTGGTAAGCCCCAGAAAGCTAAGTGGCTCTGGCGCTGCTTCCCAAAGGAAATAGGCAAATGAACCCGGAATGGTATTAGCTTCATTCAGCCAAAGCTCACCGGTTTTTTCATCAGAGAGAAAATCAATGCGCACACTGCCTGCCAAACTAAGGGCATCAAACAATTGCTTGGAACTATCTCTGATAAAGCTCTCTTGTTCGCTATCCAGTCCCGCAGGGTTTAGCTCACGGTTAAGGGATACCATGCCTTCGCTTGGGCCAGTTTTGAGCTTCGGCCCACCAGGGTTGCCGCTTGCGAGATACTTGTTTTTAAAGTCTAACAGCTCAGCTTCGCGCAAGGGGCGCTCGATGGCAGATGTTTGTATTGTGCCCGCGGCGTCGCGGCGTACAGCCACATTATATTCCACGAGATTTGGCACAAAGGGCTCAACAATCACTTCGCTATCGAGTCGGAAGGCTGCCATCAACGCTGCAATGAGGGCGTCAAGATCATCAACTTTGGCAACACCTATGCTTGAACCCAAGTTACAGGGTTTCACAATGAGGGGGTAAGTTTCGGCACCCAAGGCAGTAATGACATCTTGCTTTACTGTATCAGGATCAAGAAAATTGCCTTTGGCTGGGCGGTTTAGCAGCAATTCAGGCAGGCATTTAATGCCTGATGCTCTGGCCACCTTCTTAGAAAAGACTTTGTTCATTGTGGCGGCGGCACCAAGGGTGCGGCAGCCAGCATAGGGTATGTCAGCGAAATCCAGCAGGCCTTGCAAAGTGCCGTCTTCGCCATTGGAGCCGTGCAAAGCTGGCACAATCAAATCAAATTCTAGGGTTTTGCGCTTTTCGCCCATCAGGCCTTTTTGGAAACTGATAAACTGCGGCCTGCCATTTGCAGGTGTTGCTAAATCAAGCTGCAATTGGGTCAGGTCTTTGGATTCACCTGCGGCGACAGGGTATCTACCCCGTTTGGTGAGCGCATCGCCAGTCCACCACTGGCCTAAAGGGTCAATATAGACGGGCAGCCCGGTATATTTCCCAGGGTCTAAGGCTTCAAGAAATTGCAGGCCTGTCAGAACGCTAATGTCATGCTCGACACTCCGTCCGCCAAATACAACGGCAATGACCTGTTTTTCGCCCATAATCCCCCCTGAAGATACATTAATAGATTTGTTATCATTTGATGTAGCCAATATCAGGCCTTTAGCAAAGGCAAATAAGCAAAAAGAATGGCCTTTTGGTGGCGAGCAAACATTTTGGGCATAAATCAATCAGTTGAAAGCCGGGTAAAAGGCCAAAAACACTTGCAGCATAGCAAAAGCAATGCTTTGTTGGCAGCAGACAGGATGGGGAAACTTCATGAAATATAAAAAGACAATCATAGCATCAGTTATAGTTGTGGGCCTTGTATCAGCAGGCCTTTTTTGGGCAGCTAGATTGACAAAAATTGAAAGCACGCCGTTACGCGGTAATTTACACGTTCTTTATGGCTTTGGTGGCAACATTGTGGTGTCCGCTGGGGACGACGGCGTTTTCATCATTGATGACCAGTATGCACCGCTTACCTGGCGGGTGATTGACGCTATTGAAACCATATCTGATAAGCCTATTCGTTATATAATGAATACGCATTTCCATATGGACCATACGGGCGGTAACGAAAACCTTGGGAAAAAAGGCTCCATTATTATCGCGCATGACAATGTGCGTACCCGTATTAGGGATGGCGGCAGTATTAAAGCGTACGGCGTAACTATGGAGCCGCAGCTAAACGAGGCGATGCCGGTTATCACGTTCAATGAAAATATGTCGCTATATTTTAACGGTAATGAAGCGCGTGCCATGCATGTTGAACACGCCCATACTGATGGCGACAGCATAATCAGCCTGCCTGAAGCCAACATTGTGGTTATGGGCGATGTGTTTTTTAACAGCGGTTTCCCGTTTATTGATGTGGAAAACGGCGGCTCGATTGACGGTGTTATTGCCGCAGTTCACAAAGCGTTAGATACACTGATCGAAGACGCTACCATCGTTGTGCCGGGTCACGGCGTCGTAACGGACAAGGCACGGCTGCAAGAATATGTTGCGATGCTAGAAAGCACTCGAAAGATAATTGCAGGTTTGAAGGCTTCAGGCAAAACCGCAGAAGAAATGATCGCGGAAAGATCCCTTGCTGATTTTGAAGGCGAATGGGGTGCTAGAGGCGAAGCTGACACGGCCCGGTATATCAACGCGGTCTTTAACAGCATTGAATTTACCTAGTTTTTTGTTGCTCGCTTAATTAAGGCGGGTGACAGCACTTTTATACCTGACAATTTATGTAAATGGGCGGTGGTTATTTTTTGCCCAAGCCAATCATTTGCCCGAGCTCTTCCACGTAAGCTTGAAAGGCAGTGTCGCCTTTTTCAGATATAGCGATGAGGGTCTGCGGTTTTTTGCCTTGGAAAAGCTTGCGAATACTAATGTATTCAGCTTCTTCCAATTTTTTAAGGTGAGTGCTTAGGTTGCCGTCAGATACTTTTAATTGTGTTTTAAGCTCGGTGAATTCTGCGCTTCTAGCAGCGGCTAAAAAGGACATGATTGTTAGCCGGACCCGGGAATGGATAAAGTCATCAATGGCCCTATAGTCATACCCGCTCATGGTCTAATCTTCCCTGCCAATCATCCGTTTTAGCAGCATTCCGGGCAGGAGAATGAGCAGAATACAGGCACCACATAGTATCAACAGGATGTTGGCGCCGTGCGTGCCAAAATAGGCGAAGTAGGCGAGCAAAACCCACCAGCCATATGCGACATACTTGAGCTTTTGTAGTCCGGTGATTACAGAAACAATTGAAAAGGATGCAGCGAAACCTGCCGCTGTTAGCATGGTAATTGTTGATGGGTTAAAGTTGTCGGCTAGGACTGATGCAATAAGATAAATTGCGATGCCCAGACCAACTGTGCTCCATGCCGTGGAATAAACCGACAATGCCAGATTTTCTTCAATTGCCTGTCGCTGGATATTTTTAGCTGCGAAGTAGGAAGCTATGCCTCCTATGGCATATGTTGGCAGCCAAACGCCTAAAACGGTTTTTGGTATTATACCCATAACAGATAAATATTGGGCCAAGAATGCCAGCGATAGGATCGCCCCCCAAATGATAAGATGCACACCATCAATGCCCATACGCCTGCGCCCAGCAACCATCATAGATTTTATCAAGGCTAAGTCTGCTTCGGCGGTACGGTCTGTGGTATTGTTTTTTACGAGGGTATCAGAGGCGTTGCTTGAGTCTTGATCTAGGTTTGACATGAAAACCTCAATGTATATTGACAAAGTACTTTGAAAAACAAAGTATACTATTCGCACATAAAGTCAAGACTAAGCCCGCAGCATGATCTGAGAGCATAGATCAGTTACTGCGCGCGGAGATGAAGTATACTAACTCCAAATATGAAATATACAGTAACCCATAAACGGGCGCGCTAGCGGCGCGCCCGTTTATGGCGAAATTTACGTGGTGTTTGAACGTCAACTGAGTAAAACTTAGTTGGAAAGACTATAGAGTGTCGTTAAGACGCTGACGCGACGTCACTATGCTTTTCAATAATAACGCGGCGTGTGACGCCACTTTCGCCAGGGAAGCTTTGGAACAGTGCTTTTGCAAGAAAAGGCACAACTTCAGGCAAGGATTTTTTGCGCGTTTCCGTTTCAACGCGACCTTCAAACTTCAACTCACCCTCCGGTGTACGTAGTTCAAGCGTTAAAGTCGCAGTGTAAACAGTACCAGCTACGATAGTATTGTTGCTGTATGGGTCACTGAAAGGGTCGTGATAGCCAAAGTGATGACCCCAGTATCCGCCCCACGTCCAACGGCTCCGCCAGAAAGGGTAAGGTGATGGGCGATTGCGTAGTTTTTCGCGGCCTTCACTGATGGTAATATCGAAACCAGCAATGAGTTCAGGCTCAGCGTCGCCAGCCTCCTTATAGCCATAGCTTAGCAGGTGGCTAGAAATATCCGTCGCATACTGGCGAAATTCAAGACTATCTTTTTTGTCAGGATTCATCGGTACGAGCATTACCCGCTCGCCGCCGGGGGCCGTTATTTCATGAAAGGTCGCAACGTCACTTCTAAAGGTTGCCGTACAGGCGGTGATGACGAATGTTAAGCCTATCAAGCAGGCCGACTTTAGCAGTTTCATAATATCGCCTTTCCCTAATATTCAATTCCTCAATGCTAGTTCTTCATGGTGCCAACTAAGAAGAATCATCATCTATAAGGTTATTGTATAACAAAAATGCCTGCGCGTTCAACTGCTATCTGTTCACGTTATCATGAGCTGGAGTGAACGTGCCTTGGCCTCGTTAGTGTTGTTTTAACCCAAAAACCCAACAGCCTCTTTTACTTCTGCTAGAATTGGAGCTGCCATGGCACTTGCTCTTTCACCGCCGTCTTTTAGCACGCTATCGATATAGGCCGGATCAGCAATGAGCTTTGTCATTTCTGCTGTAATTGGAGCTACTTTGTCCACAACTACTTCGGTTAAGGCCTTTTTAAAATCACCAAAGCCTTTGCCTTCAAAGTCCGCACATACTGCGTCTGAGCTGATATCCATTAGGGTGGCATAAATAGAGACGAGATTTTTGGCTTCAGGCCTGCCGTCTAGCTCTTTTGCAGTTGCAGGTAACAGCTCGCCGTCGGTTTTCGCTTTGCGGATTTTCTGCGCCAACGTATCCGCGTCATCATTCAGATTAATTCGGCTGAATTCAGACGGGTCTGATTTGGACATTTTTTTTGTGCCATCCCGCAAACTCATGATGCGGGCCCCATCTTTTAGGATGAGCGGCTCCGTCATGGGGAACAGGTCTATACCAAAGTCATGATTGAACTTTTGGGCAATGTCGCGGGTTAGCTCAAGGTGCTGCTTTTGGTCTTCGCCCACAGGCACGTGTGTGCCTTTATAAAGCAATATATCCGCCGCCATCAGGTTGGGGTAGGTATAGAGGCCCGTTGAGGCATTCTCACGGTTTTTACCAGCTTTGTCTTTGAACTGGGTCATGCGGTTAAGCCAGCCAAGCCGGGAGACACAGCTGAATATCCATGCTAGCTCTGCATGGCTGGATACGCGGCTTTGGTTAAACAGGATCGAACGCTTG
>JAESTR010000062.1 GCA_016763495.1 Kordiimonadaceae bacterium | reverse complement strand
GGCATTTTCATCGCCATCTTCAATCGCACCCAATTGCTGGTAAGTTGCCATGCCGCCGGGAGCTTTTGCACCGAGCGTGCGAATACGTTCAGCGATTTCATCAATGGCGGGCGCCGGCTCTGTATATTGCTCTTCCGATATGCTGTGTACGCTCTGGAACAGCGGGCCAACAACATTCCAGTGCACATTTTGCGTTAAAATATAAAGTTGCACGGTTTCTGCAAGGATGGGTTTCAGTGCAGTTGCGATATCAGTTGATCCGGTGATTGCTGATGTATTAGCCATTGTTTGTCTCCTCAAGGTGGTTGCTTGAGGACACTATGCCCGGGGCCGATAAATCAATCCAATTGATTGATTTGATCATTTTAATCGTCATACTCGATTTAATGAGAGCTACATTTATGGCAAGGTTTATGGGTGCGCATAAAAAAGCCCCTATGTTTACTAGAGCACAGGGGCTTTTTTAGTTTCAAGTCGGTTAAATAACCGTATGCCTATTTTAGTTTAGAACACGCATCTTGAATGCGCGTGCAGGCCTCAATTAGGGCTTCGTTTGACGTGGCGTATGAAACGCGGAAATGTGGGCTTAAGCCAGAAGCTTCACCTTGCACAGCAGCTACGCCGTATTCTTCCAGAATATACGTGACAAAATCTTCATCGGTTTCGATGGTTTTACCGGCGGGTGTCTTTTTGCCAATGCAGCCCGCGATGGAAGGATACACATAGAATGCGCCTTCAGGTTTGGGGCATTCAAGGCCTTCTGCTTTACTGAGCATTTCAACCACTAGGTCACGGCGTTTCTGGAATACAGATGCGCGCTCTTTAAGGAAGTCCTGAGGGCCAGTAAGCGCAGTTACTGTAGCAGCTTGGCTTATAGAGCAGGGGTTGGATGTGCTTTGTGACTGTACTTTAGCCATGGCTTTAATCAGCGCTGGGTCACCACCTGCATAGCCAATGCGCCAACCTGTCATGGCATAGGCTTTGGCCACGCCATTCATGGTTAGTGTGCGGTGGGCAATTTCAGGTACGACTTTGGCGATGGTTTTAAATTCAAAACCTTCATATACAATATGCTCATAGATATCGTCAGCAAACACCCAGACATGCTCATGCCGTTTGAGCACTTCACCAAGGGCTTTAATTTCAGCCTCTGAATAAGCCGCACCTGATGGGTTTGATGGAGAATTAAACATCAACCATTTGGTTTTTGGCGTAATCGCGGCTTCCAGCACTTCAGGTGTCATTTTAAAGTTGGTGGCAAGCGACGTATGGGCAAATACCGGTGTGCCACCTGCCAGCAACACCATGTCTGGATAGCTCACCCAATACGGTGTTGGGATAACCACTTCGTCACCGGGGTTTAGCGTGGCAACCATAGCGTTGTAGATTGTATGCTTGCCGCCCGAGTTTACTGTAATCTGGTTGGCTTCAAACGAGAGGCCGTTTTCGCGTTTGAATTTCTCAATCACTGCAGCTTTACAGGCCGGTGTGCCGTCAACTTTGGTATATTTTGTATCACCACCACGAATGGCTTCAATAGCGCCGTCTTTAATGTGGTCTGGTGTGTCAAAATCAGGCTCGCCCGCGCCAAGGCCAATAACATCTTTGCCTGCAGCTTTTAATTCAGCGGCCTTGGCAGTTACTGCCATGGTAGGGGAGGGTTTAATCCGGTCTAAAGTTTTAGATAGAAAAGACATTCTTATGCGCCTTAAAAGGGGGAAATTGAATGGCCACGGTATGTTTTTTTTTTGATAAGGGCAATGCTTAGTTCAGTACTTTTCATTTTTAGAAAAAAAACAGATTTTTGCGGCAGGGATGTAGATTGGGCCTATGGTTTTCTAAACTTGTAACAGGTAACAATTCTACCATTAATACATTAGGCATAAATATACCCCTCCGAGGGGATCAGAGGGGGCGGGGCGGACAAATAGTGGTCGCGCCCGAGGGGAATCGTCGTGGCTCCTTCGTAATAAACAAAGAAGCCACTATTCGTTAGATTAGAAAGAAGCGCCGAGTGAAAGTATCACGCCTGCATCGCTGCCATCTGCATCAACATTTGTGTCCACATAGCTTACACCAAGCGAGAATTGCTTGAAGTCGTATGCTACGCCGAGGGTCCAGTCGATTTTTGAGCCGCCAGCAGGGTCACCAAAAGCGCCATCTTCAAGGCCAATGTGGCCGTTGATGGAAAGTGCTGTGTCGGTAATCGGGTAGCTTAGGTCGCCATAAACATAGATATTGTCTTGGTCGCCAAGATTGCTTTGGTCAAACGCATATGTTGCGCCGAGGGTCCAGCCAAGGGTGCCTGCAGATCCGCCGATTGACGTGTACGCTTCCCAATATGTTGTATCGCTTGAGCCGGGGTATGTGTATGCGAGCATGCCGATGTCAAAGTCTAGGCCGCTGAAGCTTGTTGCGTACCCAGCGTATATGTCTAGTTCAGTTTCAGCGCCTGCGAAGTTTTCAATGGATGAGCCCCAAGCGCCAACATAAAAGCCGCCTTCGATGGACGCATCAAAGCCGCCTTGGATGGCAATGTCTTCGTTTGACAAGGAAACACCGCGGAAGCGGTAATCTGAAACCAGCGCCGCATTTGCTGACAATGTAATTGCATCATCAGCCATTACTGATGGTGCTGTGAATGAAAGTGTTGCTGCCGTACCAACTAGTAGCAGTGCGCGTAACGCTTTTGAATTAAGCTTTTGCATTAGTGGATCCTCCGAAATTGTTTTCTTTTTAGTATCAATTCAAGTGTACGGGTCCGAAATTGCAAGCAGTGTGCCAATTATAAAATTTATACAAGCCACTGAAATTAAAGTATTTATTTTAATTTTCCCCTAAGATTCAGTGATTATATGCATAAAATATAATCACTGATTAAAAAATATACAAAAATTTGAGAGGCATAAGGTTAGGCATTGGCACTGGAAAATTGGTGCTAGGATTTGAAAGCGCCTAGCGGCAACTGGCTTTAATTGGTAGCGATTATAGCTGATATTTCATACTGACAAAAATTGTCAGTATGAAAACTATATATAATGCACTGGGTATTTCGCTTGAAGCTTGCTTTTGAAAAAGGCAATCTGCTCGCTTGTATGTGTAGGAGCCGGTTTTGATGCCATTGCCAACTAAAGAGCAGCCAGAAGAAAAGATGCCGGCGGAAAAGATTCCAACGGAAACGCGGACAGAGCAAAAGCTACCAGAAGGAATGCCAGCCCCATTCGTGCCACATCGTCCTGTGCGCCCTGAAAAGTCCGAAGGCGGCAAGCGGTTTGAATTGGTGTCAGAATTTACGCCCTCTGGTGACCAACCCAAGGCTATTGCTGAATTGATAAAAGGCATTAAAGCTGAGGAAAAAGACCAAGTACTGCTGGGTGTAACGGGCTCAGGTAAAACTTTTACAATGGCTAAGGTGATTGAAGCCACCCAGCGGCCAGCGCTTATTTTGGCACCCAATAAAACACTGGCGGCGCAATTGTACGGAGAGTTTAAAAACTTCTTCCCCAACAATGCTGTGGAATATTTTGTATCCTACTATGATTATTACCAGCCGGAAGCTTATGTAGCGCGTACGGATACGTTCGTGGAAAAAGAAGCAACAATTAATGAGCAAATTGACCGCATGCGCCATTCGGCCACCCGGTCAATTCTTGAGCGCGATGATGTAATCATTGTTGCGTCCGTATCGTGCATATACGGTATTGGAGCAGTGGAAACATACACCGCGATGGCTTTTACCGTAAAAGCCGGGGACCAGTTTGATAACCGCGAGATGATACGGCGGCTTGTCGCCATGCAATATACCCGCAATGACGCAGCGTTTCAGCGCGGTACCTTCAGAGTGCGCGGCGATGTGATTGATATTTTCCCAAGTCATTATGAAGACCGTGCGTGGCGTCTCATGATGTTTGGTGATGAAGTTGAGGAGATTATCGAGTTTGATCCGCTGACTGGCCAGAAAATTCAAATACTAGAAACCGTTAAAGTTTATGCCAACAGCCACTATGTAACACCGCGCCCAACGCTTGATCAGGCGATCAAAGGTATCAAGCTAGAGCTAACGCAGCGCCTGAAGGAATATAAAGACACTGATCGTTTGCTTGAGTTGCAGCGCATCGAGCAGCGCACCAACTTTGACCTTGAGATGATGGAAGCCACAGGAAGTTGTGCGGGTATTGAGAATTATAGCAGGTATCTATCTGGCCGCAGGCCGGGTGAAGCGCCGCCAACATTGTTTGAATATATCCCTGATAATGCTTTGCTGTTTGTTGATGAAAGCCATGTTGGTATTGGGCAAATAAACGGCATGAGCCGAGGAGACGCCAAGCGAAAAGGCACTTTGGCTGAATATGGCTTCCGCTTACCAAGTTGCAAAGACAACAGGCCGCTTAGATTTGAAGAGTGGGACGCCATGCGTCCGCAAACTGTGTATGTGTCTGCCACCCCCGGTGATTGGGAAATGGACCAAACAGGCGGCGTGTTTGTTGAGCAAGTTATTCGGCCAACAGGCCTCGTTGACCCGGAGATTGAAATTCGCCCTGTGGACACGCAGGTGGATGATTTGATGCATGAAAGCCGCCTCATGGCCGAGCGAGGTATGCGCGTGCTTGCAACCACGCTCACCAAACGCATGGCGGAGGACTTAACTGAGTATCTGCACGAAAACGGCATCAAAGTACGCTATATGCACTCTGATATTGATACATTGGAACGGATCGAAATTATCCGCGATTTACGGTTGGGCACTTTTGACGTGCTGGTTGGTATCAATTTGTTGCGGGAAGGACTTGATATTCCGGAATGTGGTCTTGTAGCCATATTGGATGCTGACAAAGAAGGTTTCTTGCGCTCTGAGCGTTCACTTGTTCAAACCATAGGTCGTGCTGCGCGGTATGTGGAAGGGCGTGTGGTGCTATATGCTGATAGAATTACAGGCTCCATGGAAGCCGCCATGGGCGAAACTGACCGCAGGCGGGAAAAGCAGAATGCGTACAATGAAGCCCACGGGATCACCCCTGCATCAGTGCGCAAAAGCATCGGTGATATTATGGACGGTACGGCAGCTGGCGACCATGTCACCGTTGGTATCGGCGAAGATGCTAAGCATCTGGTCGGCTCTAACCTTAAGAAGCATTTGGCAGTCCTCAGCAAGAAAATGCACACAGCAGCTGAAAACCTAGAGTTTGAAGAAGCCGCGCGTTTGCGGGATGAGATTAAAAACCTTGAAGCAGGTGAATTGGGCATTGGCACCTCGCACGGTAAGCCAAAGGGACGCTCGATGGGCGGTAAACCCGGTACCCGCACCAAAAAGGCAAAAAGCCACCGTAAGAATTTTTAGTAAGTGTTGGGGGATATCTGTGGATAGAAAAGAATTAAATGAATTTTGCGGCGCTCTTGCCAGCGTGACATATGTTGAGCAATGGGGCGGGGCATCTGTTTGGAAAGTTGGCGGAAAGATTTTTGCAATTTGTGCTAACTGGGGGGAGGGCCCCGGCGACAAGGTGAAATTCAAGTGCAGCGATTTGAGTTACCAGATTTTAGGGGAGCTTGAAGGCGTGTCACCAGCTCCTTATCTTGCGCGGGCAAAATGGGTGCAGGTTGTGCCGGGTGCAACACTTACAGACGAAGATGTTCGAAGCTATATAGTTGATGCGCACACAATTATTGCCGGGAAACTAACCAAAAAATACCGTGCAGAACTTGGCCTTTAATGCCTGCTTATATGCATAGCTGGTATAAATGTTTTCGGGCTATGCAGTTCACTTGATTAGCTTTAAGTTTCACCGAGTTAAACCAGATTATGGAGCCTCGAAATGGCTGAATTTTTTGATCATATCACTGATAAAATAGCAGAATTTATAGCCGAACAACCTATGTTTTTTACAGGGACTGCCTGTGATACAGGGCGTGTGAATGTGTCTCCTAAGGGGATTGATACCTTCCGCGTTTTGGGCCCAAACCTGTGCGGGTACCTGGATTTGACGGGGAGTGGTAATGAAACCGCGGCGCATATAAAAAACGATGGTCGGCTGACTTTTATGTTTAACAGTTTCTCGCGTAAAGCTTTGATACTCAGGTTATACGGCAAAGGCCGGGTGTTACGCCCTCAACACGCTGAGTACTCCAAGTTTGAAGGTAAGTTTCCCTCTCTGGTCGGCCAAAGGCAGATCATTTTAATGGACGTTGAAAGCGCGCAAACATCTTGCGGTTGGGCGGTGCCGGAGATGGAGCTTAAGAACGAGCGGCAGACATATGCCAAGGCAGTTGAGAAAATGGGAGGTGAAATACTCCACGGTGCTCAACAAGAGGGAAATATCAAATCAATTGATGGCTTTGAAACCGGGCTCAATGACTAAGTTATTTTTCAATGATTAATAGCGTGCTCTAGCATTACTGCTCTTGGTGGATTGGCGCGGCCCCTTATGCGTACAGAATTCTATTGCACGAAGGCTAAGGGCGGGCAGGCTTGAGGCTGTATCTGATACCGCCGCCGCTGGCCCATAAGATAATCCTGAGCCATTTTCGGTATAATTAGGTGTGGTGCATACAATAATTGGTGAGCGGGGGGCCATCTTGTGACTTGGAACAATAAGAGGAAAAGCAAAGGGTTACCTTAATCTATACTTATTATTTCACTACGGCGTTCATATTGCTGTGTATCACGCCAAACCCCGTTATGTTTGCCGATACGCTCGCGGTAGCCAATATAGCGAAAACCGCACGATAGATGTAAGGCAATAGACCCTTCATTTTCTTTGAAAATTCCAGATTGGATGCTCCAGATACCGACTTCCTCTGATGCTACTATAACAGCCCGCAACAAGGCTTTTCCAATACCTCTACCTGCGGTCTCAGCGGCAACATAAATGCTCACTTCAGCAACGCCAGCGTATGCGCATCTATTTGATGTAGGCCATAGCAGAACCCACCCGCATACTTTGTTGCCTTCGACTGCAACCAGCTGAGTTTCTGCAATGCTTTCGCCTTCCCAAACATGTTTCGCTTTTGGTTTGGTATCAAAAGTGGCTTGCCCCGTGTTGATGCCATCTTGCATGATACGCTCTACTTGCGGCCAATCAGCTTCGGCGTATGCTCTTATGGTAGGCATGAACTACTCCTTAACTTTTCAAGCAGGTTAGCATGAACATTTGCTACTGCAAGCGATAGAAATACTATGCTTGGGCCTTAATCTGTGTGTGGCCATTTGCTGAATGCTGCGGTAAGCTGCCCGCTCTCCGTTTGGTTAGGAAACTCTATGGCTGCCACTTTTGATCAAGAAGACCGCTTGGTCCCCATCCGCACGGCATTAGATCAGGCCGAGGCCCAATTGTTACGCTCGTTGCTTGAAGGCCACGGTGTAAAAGTCTTCATGAATGGCGAGCACATGGGCTCCTTGAATTATGCCGTTCGTGCTGATTTGATGGTGATGGCATCACAGTGGAAAATAGCAGAAGGAATCCTTAACAAGATCGCCACGCTGCCTAGCCGTTCAATTGTAGATGAATATGGGGACGAAAGATCCTGTAGCCAATGTGGTTCAACGCGCGTGCATGCATTTGTTGGAGAAGTGCCAACATTCATACCGGGTGTCCGTGTTGCAGCAAACCCTGAAGACAAATGGTTTCATTGTTTGCAGTGCGATACGCATTACCGTGATGCGTTCTCCAGATATGCAGGATTACAGATTGCCTTTGTCTGGGGCGGTACGTTGGGGGCGTTTTTTCTCGGCCTATATTGGCTAATAGACTGGCTAAAGTGGTTATAGGGCGTTTGTAGCTTTTCTACCTTAGTAAATCCACAATCACTTTCAGTTCCTTTGGCACGTCAGTCAACTCAAAATCTTTATCATTATTCTGTGTATTGTGCTGTGCTAGTTTCAGCATGCCTGCGCCAGCTGAATCCATATTGGATAAGCCCTTTAAAGATATTTCCACATCCTTATGTGCTTCTTTGATAGCAGTAAGGATGTTTTTAAAATCCTTATGGCAGTCAAATGTCAACATGCCGTCTATCTCAATTTTGAGGCCCTTGGATGTGGAGTCTATTTTATAATCCATGTTTCTTCCTTCTCATGTTTTGCAGATGCCATAATATGGTTTTAGACAAACATGCAAAACCATGACAATTAGGTAAGGACAAACAGGCAAGGGCCAGCCCCGCGACACTCTTCTGCGAGTAGTTGCGCCCCTATATAATTGCCGAAAATGGTTACTAACTAGTAACTAAGGTTGGAAAAAATTTGGTTTAAATCGCCTGCCCATTCGCCGTTAAGGCGCTCAGTCAAAGTGTCAGCGGGGGCTTTACCTGTACGAATACTTTCATGAAGGTCTGAAATATAGCCTTGCTCAGTCTCGCCACTGCTTGAAAGCGCAGCACGTTTTTTCAGCCCTGCTTCAGCAATTGCCAGCGCGTCGGCCCCAATTTCTTGCAGGCTACGACCCGCCAGTGTGGCTTGTAGCCCCTGCAGAGGTACATCATTACGAGCCTGTTCCATCTCTTCCACCGACCAATTTTTAATTAGGTCTAAGGCTGCGGTTTGTGCGTCGCTGTCATACAGCAAGCCGACCCAGAAAGCGGGCAAGGCGCAAAGCCGAGACCACGGTCCACCATCGGCACCACGCATTTCAAGGAATGTTTTTAAGCGCACTTCAGGGAAAAGCGTCGTCATATGATCTTCCCAGTCGCTGATAGTTGGTAACTCACCGGGCAGCACCGGCAGTTTGCCGTCCATAAAGTCGCGGAAAGACTGGCCTGAGGCATCCAGATACACACCATTTCGCTTTACAAAATACATCGGTACATCAAGCACATGATCTACCCATCGCTCGAAACCCATGTTGCCATCAAAAATGAAAGGCAGCATGCCGCAGCGGTCAGGGTCAGTATCGGTCCAAACATGGCTGCGCAAACTACTGAAACCGTTGGATACGCCTTCTTTCAGCGGGGAATTCGCAAATAGGGCAGTCGCAAGGGGTTGTAGCGCGACACCAATGCGGAATTTTTCCACCATGTCGGTTTCGCTGGCAAAATCTAAATTTACCTGCACAGTACACGTGCGCAGCATCATATCTAAGCCCAGCGTGCCTTTGGTTGGCATATAGGCCCGCATAATATTATAGCGCGCTTTTGGCATGATAGGCACTTGCTCACGCTTTAGCGTTGGGTGGAAACCAAGGCCAAGGAAACCGATGTTTAACTCTTCGCCGACTTCTTTAGACATGCGCAAATGCGCTGATGTTTCATTGCATGTGTCATGAATGGTTTTAACGGGCGCACCTGAAAGTTCAAACTGCCCACCTGGTTCCAATGTAAGAGACGCACCGTCCTGTGTGGCTGCGATTAAAAAACCGTCTTCTTCAACAGGGTTCCAACCGCGTTTTACGAAGGCTTGGATGACATCTTTGATGCCGGGCTTAGCACCGTCAGGCTCATATGCCAGCGGGCTGTTGTCGGGGCGGTAAAATACAAATTTTTCATGCTCAGAACCAATGCGCCACGTGCTGCGGTCTGGCTTGCTGCCCGTTTCCATATAGGTAACAAGTTCGGCCTTGCTGGCGATAGTAGGGTTTGGTTTGGACATGAAGTCGCCTCGATAGTTGTTTCAAGCTACCAATGTAAGATGTGCCACAAGTCTATTCAAGCAAGCTAATCATACCTTCACCGATATGTGAGCTTATGTGTTGAATTTTTTGTAAGGCATGGGAGGGGGCGCTTTGTCAGTTGGTCGGGCGTTTCACCAATCCCCTAGGGCCGATTGCCAAAGGCTAATGGCTGCCATCGCTGCGGTGTCAGCACGCAGTACACGCGGACCTAGAGCAACGACGGTGGTGTTGGGGTGGGCTATAATGGCTTCACGCTCTATATCGTCAAACCCACCTTCGGGGCCAATGAGTATCGCCCAAGGCTCGTTACTGGCTTTTTTGCCTGCTTTTGCTAGGGCGGAGTGGGCAGGCTCGCCGCTGAGTGTTTCATCACAAAACATAATCTTGCGATCAGCTGGCCAATTTTCGAACAGCGCGTCGAATTTTTCAGGCTCTGCAATTGTGGGAACCGTTAGGCGTTCACATTGCTCTGCGGCTTCCACTGCATTTGC
>JAESTR010000061.1 GCA_016763495.1 Kordiimonadaceae bacterium | reverse complement strand
GTTTTGTAAGCTGGAGCGATGAAGACCAGAAAGTTGGCCTTAGCCTGTTTGGTAACTATTCTCGTCGTGACCAAGCTGCTGGCGGCATCCGGGTAGCCGGTTGGGATATCTTTAAAGCAGACGCATGGGCTGGCACTGTTGGTATAACACCAGATGCTACCATCACTGGCCTGCCAACAGATGGTAGCCAGCTAACAGCTACACCACGAGATAGCCGGTATCAGTTCGCTCAAATTTCACGGGAGCGTATCAATGGTCAGGCTGTTTTCCAGTTTAACCCGATGGATTCACTCCGTTTCACTGCTGATGTATTGTATGCAGAAACACAAGCAACTGAAAATCGCACCGATATCTCAAACTGGTTTGATCGCCCGTTCGATGCCGTAACATTTGATGACAGCCCAGTTGCTACAGCTGTATTCCTGTCAGAAAATAAAGCCCCTGGCCAAAAAGATTGGGCGTTGCAACAGACACATGCTGCGACCATAGATAAGCTACAATCCTTCGGCGCTAATATTGAGTGGGATGCGAACGATACGCTAACCTTCACACTAGATGCCCACACTTCAAAAGCATCAGTGAAACCAAATGCACGTACCGGTTTTGCCGAGACAAACGTTGGCCTTGCAATGCCTATAGTAACTAATCACAGCGTTGATTTTTCAACCGGCACACCATTTATCAATGTCGCGTTTGATGATTCTATCACTAGTAACGGTGATGGCATATTAAACGTGGCTGATGTGTCTACTACTATTGCCAATGACCAGCGTAATATCTCTCAAGTCAATAAAGTTGACCAGATAGATTTCCGTGCTGACTGGGCGCTTGATGATGATACAAACATCACTGTTGGTGGTAACTGGCGCAAACAGGAAAACGAAACGTTTGAGGCTACTTTTCGCCAGTCACAAGGTGGTTGGGGTGCAAGTAACCCGGGTGATGTAGAAAGCTTCGCTCCAGGTGCGCTTGAGGTATTTGACTGGGATGATGTTTTCAGTGACTTTATTATTCCGTCTGGTCTAATCGGTGTTCAGGGTAACGCCCTTGATATTTGGGAAGCGGCAGAGCCGTTTTACACGGCGCTTGGCAACAGCGTGGGCCTGCTAGCGCAGAATCACGATATTACTGAAGAAAAAGTGCTTTCTGTATATGCGCAGTTCGATAGTGCCTTTGAACTTGCTGACCGCCAAGTTCGCATAAGTGCGGGTGTTCGCTACGAGCAAACTGACGTAACGTCTTTCTCTCAGTCTGCACCAACAACTAGCATTATCTGGGACGGCGATAACGACTTTATCAACGTTGCAGGTGCTGGCCAGGCAGGTTTCTCACTGGAATCAACGTATAGTAACTTCTTGCCAAATCTTGATCTCGCGATCGATATGACAGATGATTTTGTGGCACGTTTCTCTTACAGTAAGACACTTGCTCGTGCTAACTTTAGCTCTTTGAAAGCGAGTACGACCATCAGCACACCTCCGGGTCCATCTGCACTTGGTAACCCTTCAACAGCAACGCAGGGTAACCCAGGTCTGTTACCACTTGTTTCTGAAAACCTCGATCTTTCATTCGAGTGGTATTACGGCGATGATGACTGGGTTTCTCTTGGTGTATTCCACAAAGACGTGAAAAACTTTGTTGGTAACGTTTCAGCACCACAGTCTCTGTTTGGTATTCGTGACGCATCAGCCGCTACGGCACCAACCGTAGTTGCTGCAATGGCGGCTCTTCAAGGCATTGGCCAGCAAGTTACCAATACAACATTGTTCGCGATGGCTCAGTTGATTGATGCAGGCGCGTCAGTGGCAGCAGCAACGACTGAATTTCAAGCCAATGTTGTTGATGGGGTACTTGACCCTGCTTTCGCTCAGAACTTGGAAGATAACTTCGACATTCTAGCCACTTCAGCTGATCCGCTTTATCTGTTTAATTTGACAAGCCCGCAGAATATCGAAAGTGCTAAAATCCGAGGCATAGAGTTTGCGCTCCAGCACTTCTTTGGTGAAACTGGCTTTGGTGTAGCAGGTAGCTACACGCTTGTTGATAGTGATCTGAGCTTTGATGTAACAGCTGATCCAACTTCTGCACAGTTTGCACTTGTTGGTCTGAGTGACACGGCAAACCTTACATTGATCTATGAAAAAGATCGTTGGTCAGGCCGCGTTTCTTATAATTGGCGTGATGAGTTTCTATCAAACGCTAACCGGGGCGATAGCTTCAATAACCCGACATTTACAGAGGCATTTGCGTCTATCGATGCTAACTTAAGTTATGACGTTACTGACGATATCACTGTGACACTAGAAGCGATTAACATCACTGGCGAGAACAGCCGTGACTTTAACCGGGCTAACAACCAGTTGTGGTACATGCGTGAAAATGCACCTCGCTACACGATCGGTGCGCGCTACAAGTTCTAATCGGTTAGTGGCTTTTAATTGTTAGATTTAAATGCCGGGGGTCGCTTTACGAAGCGATCCCCATTTTTTTGAATAACACCCCCATTAAAAAGCGATTTGACCATTGACTAAAAGGGGGTGAGACACTCAAGATCATTGATAAGTATTATAGCTGCGATAGAGTTGGAAAACCGTAATGTCTAATCTGATAACACTTGATAACGTTGAACACCACGACCTGAAAGTTAAGATCGAACGAGGGGATGTGTTTGGCGATAACGTCAATCAGGCTTTGGTGTTTCCCAATGAATTCAGGGACCTTCAGCGGGAATACCCAATAGTATTTAGAAAAGACGAAGAAGGTATTTATCAGGCCGTTGTTTTGCTTGGGTTAGACAAAGATGAGAATTTGTTTCTTAACGGCACAGAATGGGAGGCAAAATACATCCCTGCAGTACTTGCTCGAGGACCTTTTTCCATTGGGGTTCACAAAATAGCTGATGGTATTACAGAGGGTGAAGACGCAAAAATTCAGATAGATTTGGATAACGCTGCGGTGAATACTGAAGATGGTTTTCCTTTGTTTTTACCCAAGGGGGGGCAGGCTCCTTATTTGGATCACATGCTTAATATTTTGCGGACGCTTCATGACGGTATCGGGATTTCAAAAACATTTTTTAGCGCCTTAGAAGAGCTTGAGCTGATCGAACCAATTACACTTGAAATTAAAACCAGCGAAACGAAGCAATATACCGTTCCTGAGGTGTTCTCAATAAGTGAAGAAAAGTTCCAAAGTCTGTCTGCTGAGGCACTCAATCGGTTGCACAAGTCAGGGTTTTTGGCTGTGTGTTACTGGGTGCTCGCATCTTTCGACAATATTAGGTCTCTCGTAGATCGTAAAAATAGAGTTTAGATCTTATGGAATCTCAACGCCCAAAACAACGAGTTGTCATCGCAGGTGGTGGTACCGCAGGCTGGGTTACAGCCGCAGCCCTTTCTAGCCAGATTGGTAAATTGATTGATATCACTCTGGTTGAATCAGATCAAATAGGGGCGATTGGCGTTGGGGAAGCTACCATACCCACCCACTGTAGTTTTCATCATACTATAGGTGTTGATGAAGCCGAATTTATGCGCGCGACGGGTGCAACGTTCAAGCTGGGTATTTCGTTTGAAAATTGGGGTGCGTTAGGGGACAAATATATCCACGCCTTCGGCAAAATTGGCAAGTCAACTTGGATGGCTGATTTTCACCACCTTTGGATGCAGGCCAAATCAGAAGGCTATGGCGGTGAGCTAGATGATTATTGCCTTGAACTGCGTGCAGCCGAGGCTGGAAAATTCGCTATCACCAACAGTCCAAAAGTTAATTACGCCTACCATTTAGATGCCAGCTTGTACGCAAAATTTCTTCGTAAACATAGCGAGGCGCGCGGCGTAAAGCGTATTGAAGGCATGTTTGTTGATGTGCGTAAGAACAGCGAAACAGGGTACATTGAAAGCTTGGTTATGGAATCAGGCGAAGAAATACCCGGTGACCTGTTCATCGATTGTAGCGGCTTTCGTGCATCTTTAATTGAAAAAGCCATGGGTGTGGAGTTTGAAGACTGGTCGCACTGGCTGCCGATGAACAGCGCGGTGGCGGTGCAGACCACGTCTCATGGTAAAATTATGCCCTACACCCGGTCCATCGCGCGACAAGCTGGCTGGCAGTGGCGCATTCCGTTGCAGCATCGCAATGGCAATGGTCTGGTGTATAGCAGCGCCCACTATACTGATGAGCAGGCGGCGGATTTATTATTGGCTAACCTGGATCGTAAAGCGCTGGCCGATCCTAAATTTCTGCGCTTTAAAACCGGCCGTCGCCGCCAGCAATGGCAACGTAATGTGGTGGCGGTAGGCTTAAGTAGCGGCTTTTTAGAGCCGCTGGAATCAACCAGTATTCATCTTATTCAATCGGCTGTGGTGCGGCTTATT
>JAESTR010000060.1 GCA_016763495.1 Kordiimonadaceae bacterium | reverse complement strand
CTCACTGCAAAACGCTCGCCGGCTTGGCCAGCGGCATACAGCGCACCTGATGTTGCACCGTACAGCACGGTGTTGCCGATATGGTATTTTCTTGCGAATTTATCGAGGACCGGTTTGATGGCCGCACAACAATGATACCGCCAGACAAACCTTTGCCTACATAATCATTGGCATCACCAGATACCTGCAACTTCAAGCCTTGTACGGCAAAGGCACCGAGTGATTGCCCCGCTGAGCCGCGCAACCGAACAGTAACATGGCCAGGCGCAAGCCCTTTCATGCCAAATTTCCTAACAATTTCACTCGAAAAACGCGTGCCAATTGCCCGCAGCGTGTTTCGTACGCTGTAGGTAAGCTGCATTTTCTCGCCCTTGTCGAACACAGCTTTGGCATCTTCTATCATTTGTGCATCAAGCGTATCCGGCACAGGGTTACGGCCTTCAATTGTGCAAACAGTGGCCGAGTTATGAGCGCCAACCTGTACAAGAAGTGGGTTAAGGTCCAAATCATCTAGATGGTCAGCACCGCGACTTACCTGATGCAACAAGTCAGTGCGACCAATGATCTGCTCAAGGCGTTCAAAGCCAAGCTCCGCCAATATCTCACGTGTTTCCTCTGCAATAAAGCTAAACAGGTTCACTACTTTATCCGCGGATCCAGTGAATTTTTCTCGCAGCTTTTCATCCTGCGTACAAATGCCAACAGGGCACGTATTTGAATGACACTGACGCACCATGATACAGCCCATAGCCACAAGGGAAGCTGTACCAACACCGAATTCTTCGGCACCAAGCATCGCTGCGACGACAACATCACGGCCAGTTTTGATACCGCCATCTGTGCGTAATTTTATGCGGTGCCGTAAGCCATTGAGCGTTAGAACCTGGTTCACTTCCGCTAGACCAATTTCCCACGGTGTACCTGCATATTTAATGCTGGTTTGCGGGCTTGCACCTGTACCGCCATTGTGACCTGAGATAAGAATAACATCAGCATGCGCTTTTGCCACCCCAGCGGCAATCGTACCAATGCCTGCAGATGACACCAGTTTCACACACACTTTAGCACGCGGATTAATCTGCTTCAGGTCATAAATAAGCTGCGCCAAATCTTCGATAGAATAGATATCATGGTGCGGCGGCGGTGAAATCAGCGTTACACCCGGTGTTGAGTGCCGGAGTTTGGCAATCATATCTGTCACTTTAAAGCCCGGCAGCTGCCCGCCTTCACCCGGTTTTGCACCTTGAGCAACTTTGATTTCAATTTCGTCACACGCGTTCAGATACTCCGCTGTCACGCCAAACCGCCCAGAGGCAATTTGTTTGATCGGACTGTTCGCATTGTCGCCATTCTCGTACGGCGTATAACGTTTTTTGTCTTCGCCGCCTTCACCTGATACAGACTTAGCGCCGATCCGGTTCATTGCTATTGCCAGTGTTTCATGAGCTTCAAGGGAAAGCGCACCCAGAGACATGCCCGGCGTAATGAAGCGCTTCCTCAATTGAGTGATCGATTCGACATCGTCAAGCTGTGATGGCTCATCCGGGCGGCGAAAATCTAGCAAATCGCGCAAGTTTACCGGCGGCATATTATGCAAACCACGTGAATATGTCAGGTATTTTGCGTAGCTATCACTGCCAACCGCTGTTTGCAGAATATGGATCAACTGTCCATCATGACCGTGTATTTCACCGTCACGGCGGTACCGGTAAAGGCCACCAATAGGCAAATTGATTTTAGCTGCAGCAAAAGCCTTGGTGTGCTGTTCAATGATTTTCTGCTGAATACCCGCAAGCCCGATACCAGAAATTTTGGTTGGCATACCAGGAAAAAACTCTGCCACCATCGCGCGTGACAAACCAAGTGCTTCAAAATTGTTGCCGCCCCGGTAACTGGAGATGATAGAGATGCCCATTTTCGACATAATTTTGAGCAGACCTTGGTCTATGGCCTGCACAGCACGGTTCACGCACGCTGTAATGTCATAATCACCAAACAAGCCTTTAGCCTGCCTGTCAGCAATAGCATCTTGCGCCAAATACGCGTTTACAGTTGTCGCACCAGCGCCAATCAACACAGCAAAATAATGCGGGTCAAGGCATTCTGAAGACCGCACATTTAAGCTGGTGAAAGTACGAAGGCCTTTTTCAACCAAGTGTGTATGCAGGCCCCCTGTCGCCAAAATCATGGGAATAGGCGCACGGTCGGCATCAAGCTTTTCGTCGGACAGGAACAAATGGCCCCGGCCTTCGCGCACAGCGTCTTCGGCTTCACGGCGGATACGCGTAAGCGCTTCACGCAGCGCTCCTTGGCCACCTTTTACATCGAATGTGCAATCAATAACTTCTGCCGCATCACCAAAATGGCTAAGTACAGTGTCCCACTCGCGGTTGGACAACACGGGGCTGTTCAGCACCAAAGCACCTGCTTGAGTATGGCCTTCATCAAGCACATTGGCAAAGTTACCAAAACGCGTTTTCAGGCTCATCACCTTTTGCTCACGCAGACTATCAATTGGTGGGTTCGTAACCTGTGAAAAATTCTGCCTAAAATAGTGCGACAAGTTCCGGTACTGAGCTGAAAGCACAGCAAGCGGCGTGTCATCACCCATTGAGCCAATGGCTTCTTTGCCCGTCATCACTTGTGGCTGCAAAATCAGCTCTAGGTCTTCATGGCTTAAGCCCGCCACCATCTGACGGCGACGTAGGTCTTCGCCCTTGTAAACAGCAAATTCTTCTCCGCGGTAACCAGGCAACTCGTCAATAGATTTGATATCATCAATCCACTCTTCATAAGGCTGCGAAGAGGAAAGATGGTCTTTAATTTCTTTGTCGTGGTAAAGCTGGCCTTCTTGCAGGTCGAGCGCAATCATTTGGCCAGGGCCAAGCCGCCCTTTTTCCCGGACATTCTCTTCGTCAACAACCACCATACCAGTCTCAGAGCCAACGATTAGGAAACCATCATTGGTTACGGTAAAACGCATGGGGCGCAGGCCGTTTCGGTCCAGCCCAGCAATAACCCAGCGGCCGTCTGCAGCAGCCAGTGCAGCCGGGCCATCCCATGGTTCCATCACACTGTTCGTGTAAGCGTACATATCACGGTGCGCTTTTGGCATGCTTAGTTTATTGGACCACGCTTCGGGTACCAACATGGTTTTTGCCATAGGTGCCGAACGACCAGCACGCACCATCACTTCAAATACTGCATCCAAGGCCGCGCTGTCTGATGCGCCTTTTGGCACAGCAGGCTTGATGTCTTTGGAATGGTCACCAAAGGCTGTTGACGCCATGCGTGTTTGGTGGCTTTTCATCCAGTTCACATTGCCGCGGATGGTATTGATTTCACCATTGTGGGCAAGCATGCGGAAAGGCTGCGCTAACCACCACTGAGGGAATGTGTTGGTTGAATACCGCTGGTGATAAATAGCGTAACTAGACACATATTTTTCGTCCAGCAGATCCGGGAAGAAAATGGAGAGCTGCTCAGCGAGGAACAAGCCTTTGTAAATCACTGACTGGCTAGACAGCGAGCACATGTAAAAGTCACCAACTTGGCTGGCAATAACACCGCGCTCAATACGGCGGCGAATAATGTAAAGCTCGCGCTCAAACGTTTCGTCATCCACGCCTTTTGAGTTGGCAATCATCACCTGCTCTATTTCAGGGCGCGTGCTTTCTGCTTTATCACCGATAACGGAAATATCAACCGGCACTTGGCGCCAGCCATATATTGTATAGCCAAAATTCAGAATTTCAGTTTCCACGATCGTGCGACATGTTTCCTGTGCAGACAAATCAGCGCGCGGCAAAAAGGCCATGCCAACCGCTAAACGGCCTTCAATCGGCTCGTGGCCCGTAGCCCGCACATGTTCTTTGAAAAACTCCTGCGGAATTTCCAGCAAAATACCAGCGCCGTCACCGGTTTTACCGTCAGCATCCACTGCACCCCGGTGCCAAATGGCTTTCAAAGCTTCAACGCCGCGCAACACAACATCGCGGCTCGGTCTGCCGTCAATCGCGGCAACAAGGCCCACACCACAGGAACTATGCTCGTCAGCAGGGTCATAAAGGCCAACAGGGCCCGGTACAATATCACTATAACTATTCATATCGCTTGCCCTACGCTGCTTCGCTTAGTTGTTTTTGAAGATGTGCTTTGATGCAATCTGCCGCATCGCGGCCGTCACGAATAGCCCACACCACAAGGGATGCACCGCGCACGATATCGCCTGCTGCAAACACACCGTTCAAATTGGTCATCATCGTGTCGTGGTCCACTGTTACGGTGCCCCAACGTGTGACACGCAACTCAGGCGCGTCGAACAAGGCTGGCAGGTCTTCAGGTTCAAAACCCAGAGACAAAATGGCTAAGTCACAATCAATCATGAAAGCACTATCCGGTACGGGCTCTGGTGCTTGGCGCCCAGTAGCATCCGCAGCACCAAGACGCATGCGGTATGCCCGAACCGCATCAACATTCTCGTCACCAAGAAATGCTTCAGGGCCTGAAAGCCAAACAAATTCAACGCCTTCTTCTTCCGCATTTTTCACTTCACGGACAGACCCCGGCATATTTTCCCGGTCACGGCGGTATAGGCATTTAACTGACTTGGCTCCTTGACGCACCGCAGTACGTACACAGTCCATGGCCGTGTCACCACCACCAATAACCACAACATTTTTACCGTTGGCATCAAGTGCGCCGCTATCAAATTCTGGCACATCGTCACCAAAGCTCTTTTTGTTAGAAGCGATCAAATAATCAAGCGCTTCCCGGATATTACCCAAGCCAACACCCGGTGCTTTTAAGCCCCGCGCTCTATACACGCCGGTTGCAACAAGCAACGCATCATGTTTGTCACGCAAGTCTGTAAGACTGGCTTCGCGGCCTACTTCAAAATCGAGGTGGAATGTAATACCAGATTGCTCGAGCCGACCCGTGCGGCGGCCAACAACATCTTTTTCAAGCTTAAAACCCGGAATACCATATACAAGCAGACCACCTGCGCGGTCATGCCTGTCATATATATGGACTTGATACCCATCTTTACGCAGCTCTTCTGCAGCCGCGAGGCCAGCGGGGCCCGCACCAATGATCGCTATGGACTGCTCCCGCTCCACCAAAGGCTTTATGGGTTTAATCCAGCCATTTTCCCACGCTGTATCAGCGATATATTTTTCGATACTACCGATAGTGACGGCATCAAAGTCTTTTTCAATGACACAATTGCCTTCGCACAAGCGGTCCTGCGGGCAAATTCGGCCGCAAATTTCAGGCATATTGTTTGTCGACGCGGCCATTTCGTAGGCCTCTTCCAAACGGCCTTCAGCAGTGAGGCGCAACCAGTCAGGGATGTTATTCCCAAGCGGGCAATGGATAAGGCAGAAAGGTACACCACACTGCGAACAGCGGCTGGATTGCGCTTGAGCGCCTTTGATATCAAACTCCTTATAGACTTCGTCGAAGTCTTTAAGTCGCTCTGATGCATCGCGCTTGTCCGGCATGCGCTGGTCGATGGACACAAACTTTAAAAGGTCATCTGACATATTAAACCCTTTTTTGGCAGTCGAAGAGGCCGTTACAGCGCCAGCACTTGGGCTGCTTTTAATCTCTTCAATAAATACAATAATTATCAGTTGGCGAATCTCTAATTGCCGCCACTATAAGCCGCAGAGCCTTATAAATCATTAAAAAAATCATATCTATGTCAGTATTATTGACCTAATACTCATGATTCAGTGCATTCCCTAGTATTCGGAAGCTGTTTTATGTCAATTTTAGTACCGAATCGGTAATACAATACAAATAGCCACCCCCTTTTTGCCCTGCTATAAGAAGCGCTAGAGCCATATAAGGCACCATTGACACAAGATAAAATCTGGTTTTATCAGCCATGCAAAGGGGACTAAAGTGACAGGTATCCAGCTCATCATTCTTGCCCTTGTTCAAGGCATCACAGAATTTCTGCCAATAAGTTCCTCTGGGCACCTTGTGCTTATCCCTGCACTCACGGGCTGGCCAGACCAAGGTTTGTTCATTGATGTTGCCTTACATGTCGGCACACTCGCTGCAGTACTGATCTATTTTCGCACAGAAGCAAAAGGCCTTGTGCTCGCTGCCGCAGCTACCTTTGGTATCGCACCTGCGCGCCGTGCAATAGAAGGCACGCTGTATCACCAATTATTTTGGGGTCTTATCATTGGCACCATCCCAATGGTGATTGTGGGCGGCATTGTGGTGGCGCTACCATTCATCACTGAACAATTACTCGGTGTTCGTTACGAACCTATGGATAGCCTGCGCACAGCTGAAGTTATTGCCAGCACCTCCATCATTT
>JAESTR010000059.1 GCA_016763495.1 Kordiimonadaceae bacterium | reverse complement strand
GCTTCGAAGGGCGGCAATTCGTCTAGCCCTTCAATTTGCGGTATATCTTGCTGGCACGATGCAACACGTTCCAGCTCAGCCACCATCCGCTGAAGTGACATATCAAGCTTTGACATTAATTTGTCAGCGACCATTTGCTCGGTAGGTGACAAAAGCGTGCGGCCAGTAGATTCTAGGCCGCGCATACTTGCGCCAACAAAATCAATGATAGTTGCCTGATCCGCCATAATCTTCTTTCACTCGCTGCATGCCCCTATATGCAAAACAGCGTTGTAGTTTGTATACCTCGGGAAACACTTTGTTTCAAATCAACTAATTACTTTCTTTAACTTGTAGGTACTCCCTGCATTTTCAAGGGTCCAAGCACTTAAACAAAGAAAAATGCAATTTAACTGTTTTTGCGATTGATTATTAATTGCGAATATGTTTTTATGCTTAGGCAAGCGAAGCAATCATGGGAGCCTAGCTTGTACGCCGTCCCTGACAACGGCGTTTATAGGCGGGTCCTCTTGTTGGCCCTGGAAGCCCGCCGCACCTTTTGTTCCTAAGGCAAAAGAAAAGGCCGTTTCCTCGCCATGGGGAAACGGCCTTTATAATGTTTAGGCCACACTATTTAGTGCCACTTATTTACTGGCCATGTCTAATTATAGGCTGCTTTCTCGCCCATCTTTTTCATTAGGCTTTCTTTTTTCTTACGCTTAAACAGCTCAACACGTGTACGCACAGCACGACGAGGCCAATAGTTATTTTCGGTGTCGACATCAGCAGTCTCGCGCTTAGGGTCGAGCGTGACGGACTTTATCTCCTTCGCACTTGTCACCAACTTGATCACACTGTTGGGGTTGCGGCGCCACAGCTCAGCTGGCCAGCGGCGCATTTCCTTTTCACCGTCAACATATTCAATTTCAACAATCACCGGCATCACCAAACCGCCTTTGTTGGTAAATTCGAGGAAATAGAAATTCTCAGCGGTTTTCAGCAGCTCGCGCTCCCAATCAGCTAGGCCATCAACATACTTTTTATATTTCTCACGGTCTTTGTCGGCCACAGAGTATTTGTCATTCTTGTTATAGAAATCTTGCAGTTCTGGACGATCAAGTGCGCGGCGGCGGTCAGACTTATGAGCTTCTACTATTTTTGGATCGCCAGCTTCAGCATCATTTGCTTTTTTGTACGCCATTTCAACATCTGGGTCTTTCGTGTTCACCGTGCCCCACGTCACCCGTTCTAAGGCAATGTCAACATGATCCGTTGTATAGAACCACCCACGCCAGAACCAATCCAAATCATAGCCTGAGGCATCTTCCATAGTGCGGAAAAAGTCTGCTGGGTAGGGGCGTTTAAACTTCCAGCGCCGGGCATATTCCTTAAATGCATGATCAAAAGCTTCACGGCCCATCACTGTTTCACGCAAAATATTAAAAGCCACAGCAGGCTTTAGGTAGGCATTGGCACCAAACTGAAGGAGCGATTCTGGGTCAGTCATCACTGGCACTTGATTTTTGCTCATCATAAACGGGATTATCGCTTCAGGAGCACCGAGATTACCCGGCCAGCCTTCTTCCCACTCACGGTGAGCCAAGCTTTGCATAAAGGTGTTGAACCCTTCATCCATCCAGAACCAGTCCCGCTCTGGTGTATTGATAATCATTGGGAAATAATTGTGCCCCACTTCATGAATAATAACGCCGATCAGCCCGTATTTGGTTGCGCGAGAATAGGTGCGGTTGCCATCATCATCTTCTTTAGGGCGACGCGGGTTAAAGCTAACCATCGGGTATTCCATACCGCTGGTGGCGGAGTTGATAGACTGCGCCACTGGGTATGGGTACGGAAATGTATATTTTGAATAGACCTCAAGCGTATGCACGATGGCTTCGGTGGAATATTTGTCCCACAGCGGCATGCCCTCTTCTGGGTAGAAAGACATGGCCATGATAGTGCGGCCATCTTCTTCCTGTTTATAGCCCATCGCGTCCCACACGAATTTACGCGAAGTTGCAAAAGCAAAATCGCGTACTTTTTTTGCCTTAAATTTCCATGTTTTTTTGGTTTTGGCCTGATCGACTTGCGCAGCTAGTGCTTCTTCACGTGTTACGATAAAAACAGGGCGGTCAGACGCTCGTGCTTTAACAAGGCGGTCACGCTGATCTTTTGTTAATACATCCTTGCTGTTCTGCAGCTCCCCAGTACCCGCCACGATATGGTCAGACGGCACAGTGATCTCGACATCGAACGTACCAAACTCGGTCTGAAACTCGCCAAGTCCGTAAAAAGTGCGGTTATTCCAAGCTTTCACATCAGTGTAACCTGCCACGCGCGGATACCACTGGCCTAGGTTATTAATATTATTGCCGTCAGTCTTAAAGTGATCAAAGCCAGAGCGCTTTATCGGTACTTGCTTGCTTTCGATGATCTTATACGACCAAACGATGCCAAATTTGACAGAGGCGCCAGCCTTCAGCGGCTTTGGCAGATCAATGCGCATCATCGTCCGCACAATTGAATACTCAAGCGGCTTACCGCGCGCGTCCGTAACCGCGGATATATCGAACCCGCCTTCAAATTCCTGCCGGTATTTTTCATGCCGCAACGCTGCGAAAGACATGCGGGTCGTAGATTTTGCCGGCTGGGTTAAATGGTCATCTGAATGTTTGGCAAACCGGTTTTGGTCAAGCCGCACCCAAATATACCTAAGTATATGCGGCGAGTTGTTTTTATAAGTGATGATCTCAGAGCCAGTGATCGTCTGATTATCATCATTTAGCTCAACTTTAATTTTATAATCAGCTTGCTGCTGCCAATATTTTGGCCCCGGCATGCCAGATGCTATGCGCTGATCATTCGGGGTTGGCCAGCTTTCATCTAGCTGCCTGAATTTATCTTCATGCTGCTGTTTCGTTTGCTTCACCTGCGCCTGCGCCGATGGCCCCGCAAACACCAAAACACAAAGCATCGTGCATGCCGCACGCATTAGACCAGTAAGCATATCATTTCCCCCGCTTGCCCGTCAGCAAGTCCTAAAATGTTATTATTTGGAAGAAAGATAGAGCCGGCTAATCAAAATGGCAATCAGTAACAGCAGTAACTAATATTGATATTAACTGACTTTATATTGGGAATGCTTCTCCATAACACCAAACCCGCTATCAGCTTGTTTAAAATCGGAGCCGACATATATAATTCGAAAGTTGCCAAAACAGGGAGTAAAAAATAATGATACGGAAAATACTCGTGGGAGTAATCCTCATACTGATCATAGTCAGTTCAGCAGGCCTCTACCAATACCATAACGAGGATTTATCCACATTTGAGGAAGCCCGTGCAGCTTCCACAGAAAAGTACCTAGACTTACCCTTAGGAAAAACACGCTACCAAATATACGGCAACCCCAACGATAAAACTATCGTTCTCATTCACAGCTTCAATGGGTTTATAGAATCATGGCAGCCTAATATTGGCGCGCTGGTACAAGCTGGCTACAGAATAGTTGCCTATGATCTCTGGGGCCGAGGACTTTCAGACAGGCCTCGCATAGACCTAACGATGGCAGTCTTCCAACAACAACTTGCTGACGTACTAGATGCTGTGGGCGTAGACAACGCTATATTGGTCGGCTCCTCCTTTGGCTGCGTCATCGCTTCCCATTACGCACTCCAACACCCAGAGAAAGTCGAAAAACTGGTTATGATTGGCCCTGCGGGTTGGCCCAAAAAAGACGATAGCAGCAAGGCCCTACTCGGCATCCCTCTGCTCGGCGATATGCTTTTTCATTATTTTGGGCAAGCCATTTTGCGCCCAAGCGTAGAAGCCTACTTTTACAAAAATACTGACGAGCAAGCTTTAGGCCTTTGGAACAAATATGCAGCCTTCCCTGGCTTCACACGTTCAGCCCTATCTTCTTTACGCCACTCCCCAGTACAAGATAACAGCGAAGGCTGGGCCAAGCTGGGAACATCAAACGTGCCCATGGTTTTTATTTGGGCGAAACAAGACATCAGCTTTCCATTCGAAAACACGCAGAAAGTGGCTGAGCTGATCCCTCAGGCAAAGATCATTGCCGTCGATAATGCCGCGCATTGGGTAAACATTGAGCAAGCCGATGTTGTGAATGCTGCAATAATCGATTTCATCCAATCAGACTAGTCCCATAAAAAAGGCCGCCACATTTTGTGACAGCCTTTGAATTTTTACTTGGCACCAGCCAATGAATGAAGGGCCTAGTCCAAGGACTTCACAGGGACTTCACAATGCCTTCAACCATTTTCTTCGCATCAGAAAATAGCATCATTGTATTGTCGCGGAAGAATAGTTCGTTCTGCACACCAGCATAACCGCTAGCCATACCGCGCTTCACAAACAATACTGTCGCCGCTTTTTCTACGTCCAATATTGGCATGCCGTAGATTGAGCTGGTTGGGTCTGTTTTGGCGGCTGGGTTGGTTACATCGTTCGCACCAATCACAAACGCCACATCCGCGCCAGCGAACTCACTGTTGATGTCTTCAAGCTCGAACACATCATCATAAGAAACGTTAGCTTCAGCAAGCAACACATTCATGTGTCCCGGCATCCGGCCTGCAACTGGGTGAATAGCATAAACGACTTTCACGCCAGCCTCTTTCAGCATATCGCCCATTTCTTTAAGCGCGTGCTGTGCTTGCGCCACCGCCATGCCGTAACCGGGCACGATGATAACTTTACCTGCATTTTTCATGATGAAAGCAGCATCTTCAGCAGAACCACGTTTAACCGGACGTGTTTCTTCACCTGCACCAGCTACTGCCGCACTATCATCTGCACCAAAACCACCAAGGATCACAGAAATGAAACCTCGGTTCATGGCTTTACACATGATGTAAGACAGGATCGCGCCAGATGAACCAACAAGCGCCCCCGTTACGATCAGTGCTGTGTTTTGAAGCGTGAAACCAATGCCTGCCGCTGCCCAACCAGAATAACTATTCAACATGGACACAACCACCGGCATATCCGCGCCGCCAATTGGAATGATCAGCAAGAAGCCAATGACAAAGGCAAGGGCCGTTAAGGCCCAAAAGACATTGATGCCAGCAACTTCAGCATTTTGATCAATAGCAAACATAGCCATGCCGCCAACAATACCTATGGCAAGCAGCAAGTTGAGTAAGTGCCTGCCCGGCAACATAATCGGCGTGCCAGACATGATACCCTGCAATTTAGCAAAAGCGATGATCGAGCCTGAGAAAGTAATGGCGCCAATCGCAATGCCAAGCGACATCTCAATTTTTGAGGCCATGAACATTTGCCCTGCCGCGTCGGTGATGCCAAATGATCCTGGATTAAGGAACGCACTACCCGCTACAAACACGGCTGCTAACCCAACAAGACTGTGAAACGCTGCCACAAGTTGCGGCATGTCTGTCATAGCAATACGCCGAGCAATAATAAGCCCTATTATGCCGCCAACTGCGATGGCACCAAATATCCAATCATACGATACGATTTCAGGATTGAGTACAGTGGTGACGATGGCAATTGCCATACCGATCATACCGTAAACATTACCTGTACGGCTGCTTTCAGGGCTGGATAAGCCGCGAAGTGCCATAATGAAAAGGACGGCCGAAACCAAATAGGCAACGCCAGTCAGATCAACGATAAACTGTTGTGTCATGTCAGCTGCTCCCTATTTCTTTTTCTTATACATGGCAAGCATGCGCGCCGTAACGGCGAAGCCACCAAAGATGTTAACCGCGGCCAACGCAATGGCAATGGTTCCTAGTATTTTTGAAAGGCTCGTGCCGTCTGGACCAGCCGCCACAAGCGCGCCTACAATAATCACACTTGATATAGCGTTTGTAACAGCCATCAAGGGTGTGTGCAGCGCAGGTGTTACTGACCAAACAACATAATAGCCGACAAAAATGGCCAACAAGAAAATGCTGAACTGCTGGATGAAAGGGCTAACTGTAGCAACGGCTACAGCTGTTTCTGCAACTTCATTCATTTTAACTCTCCCCCGTTAAGCGTGGGTGTACAATCGCACCATCTTTTGTAACCAGCGATTCTGCAATAATTTCGTCTTCAAAATCAATTACAAGCGCGCCGTCAGTTACAAGTGGTGTGAGGTAGTGCATCAAATTGCGGGCATAAAGTTGCGACGCATCAGCTGCCAGACGCGACGGCACATTTTTGTGGCCAACAATTTTCACGCCGTGCGCTTCAACAATTTCGCCTGCTTTAGCTAGCGCACAGTTGCCGCCAGCTTCAACCGCCAAATCAATAATCACACTGCCGGGTTTCATGGTTTTCAGCATGTCTTCCGTAACCAGCAGCGGTGCTGTCCTGCCCGGGATTAGCGCTGTTGTAATCACAATATCCTGCTTAGCAATTGTTTCAGCAATAAGTATCGCCTGCTTGGCTTTATACGCGTCGCTCATTTCTTTGGCGTACCCACCAGAGGTTTCGGCTTCTGCTGTTTCTTCGTCTTCCACCATTACAAATGTGCCGCCGAGGCTTTCCACTTGTTCTTTGGTAGAGGGGCGAACATCAGTTGCACTAACCACTGCACCGAGGCGCTTAGCTGTGGCAATCGCTTGCAAACCTGCAACACCAACCCCCATGATCAATACTTTAGCCGGTGCAATTGTGCCCGCCGCTGTCATCATCATGGGGAAAGCACGGCCAAATTCACCAGCCGCATCAAGCACAGCTTTATAGCCTGCCAGATTAGACTGTGATGAAAGCACATCCATAGACTGCGCACGCGTGATACGCGGTACAAATTCCATGGCTACGGCCATCAGGCCCGCATCTGCATATGCTTTCAGCCGGTCTTTATCCACAAAGGGATTAAGAACCGCGAGCTGCAAAGCGCCTTTTTTTGCATTCTTGGCGTCAGCACCTTCAAGGCCCTGAACGGAAAGAATAACATCAGCATCAGCTATTGTTTTTTTAAGATCAGCAGCAATGGTTGCCCCTGCTGCTTCAAAGTCGGCATCAGTGATAGATGCACCACCGCCTGCTCCTTTTTCAACGGTAATGGCAAAGCCAAGAGCCGTTAATTTTTTTACTGTTTCGGGGGACGCCGCGACGCGTTTTTCCGCATCACGCTTTTCCCGAAGAACCGCAAGTTTCATGAGTGTCCTCCAAAGTCGGCTATAATCACAAATATATACAGGCTATCGGCACAAGAAATTATTATTTGCTGGTTCATGCCCCCCATGAGCCACCAAAGCCATGCGGTGAAACCTAGTGCAAAAGTTAACGAGCGCAAGAAAATTCCAACAATGGGTGCAAAAACGTAATAAATAAATGCAAATGTGGTAAAGCAACACCATACCGCCAAACAGCCAAACAGCCTGACACGCCCCATCGGCGAATAGCGAGCGCCACGCTTACATTGGTTCAACCGAGAATTCAGGAACGGGATAAACCGCTAATCCCGTATGAATGCTACGTATTTATAGTTTTACAAAACCCGCACATACATGAAAAGTGTTTAATTGCCTAACCAAAACCCAGAAGGCTGAAGGCTGAAGACTGAAGGCAGAAGGCAGAATACTATTTTAATAGCAAATAAAGGCGTTGGACGTTAAACGCCCGGTTCGCGGATCGTCAGTTAATGATTCTGGCTGTTCAATGTTCCCGGAATGCAAAAGGCAGCTTCGGTACAGAACCAACCGGTTATAGCGTGCTTCAACGCTTGCTATCCGTTCAAATAAGGGTGAATCACCGTTGATGTAGCGCTGCTGGACATTCCCACGCACACGCCCTTCCTGCTTCAGCAAGTTTCCGTATTCACTCACTCTATCCTCAGTCACCGCCTCAAACCCCGTAGAACGGTGGCGGTAAAAACCTGTACCGCCCAATTTAGGATCACTAAGATATACAAGTGTTGCGAACTGCTTGACGGTGTTTGTATCAAAATGAGGGATACACTGTAGGGGATGGAGCTGCTTCTGAGGAAAACTCGCCAACGACAAATCGGATCGCGCTATCAACAATTGCGCTGTTGGCACATTAAAACTCTCACGAACGATCTGCTCAAGAGCTTCCAATACAAGTTCGCCATAAAACGCGGGCAATCCCTTTTTAAGCCCCGGATAAAAATTGGCGTCTTTTTTTGAAAATTCAGAGCCAGAAACTGCAAAATCATTTAACAGCTGCGGATTTTCAAACACATCATCAACGACGACGACTGTATTTTTTTCGTTACCGATATTTAAGACGTCTATCTTTCTATTAACATTCAACACCAAATCGAATGGCACTATCGCTTGGTCAATCACTGAAAGGTCTCCATCTTGCACTCAGACTACTTCAATTGGTAACACCGTGACATTGATACATCACACGATCACAGACTTCATTAACATTTTATCATTTGCACTTTGTTGATAAGTGTCCTGAAATGGTACAATCAATACGAAAGTGATTCGGTTTGGGGGACAGGATGTCAGCTAAAAAGATATTGATCGTCGAAGATGAAGTAACGCAGATGGCGTTACTGGAAGGCGTAGTTTCACGCGCCGGCTATGCTGTTGAAAAAGCGATGACAGGCCGTGCCGCAGTTAACCGGCTGCTAGATGCGACGGCAGATCCGATTGACGTGGTGCTGCTAGATCTCGTTATGCCGGGCATGAACGGCATTCAAGTGCTTGAGAAAATCCGCCCCACATTGCCTATTTTACCCGTGGTGATGTTAACTGCACATTCGTCTGTCAATACGGTGGTGGAGGCAATGCGGGCCGGTGCCAATGATTTCATTGTAAAACCTGCAAGCGCCGAACGAATCCGTACAGCCCTTGATGCCGCGATGGAGACCAGTGGTTTTGTTGGCGAAATTGCGCCCATCGCAGACGTGAAAAAAGAGCACGGTTTTCAAAGCTTAATTGGAACGAGCGAAGGTATGCAGGGTGCCACAACGCTCGCGCAGAAAGCCGCCAAAACCAATATTCCAGTTTTGATCGAAGGCGAATCCGGCGTTGGTAAGGAAGTATTCGCCCGCGCCATCCATGATGCTAGCGATAGGGCGAGCAAACCCTTTGTGGCTGTAAACTGTGGGGCCATTCCTGAAAACTTAGTGGAAAGCATCCTGTTTGGGCATGAAAAAGGCTCTTTCACTGGCGCAACGGAGAAACGGCACGGTAAATTTCAAGAGGCCCACGGTGGTACGCTATTTCTTGATGAAGTCGGAGAATTGCCGCTCGATGTACAGGTAAAACTCCTACGCGCTTTACAAGAAAAGGAAATCGACCCTGTCGGTGGTAAAACCAGTGTTCAGGTTAATATCCGGGTTATTTCCGCCTCCAACAGAAACTTATCTGAGCGGGTGGCTGAAGGCGCCTTCCGGGAAGACCTTTTTTACCGATTAAATGTGTATCCCATGTGTATCCCACCGCTCAGGGATCGCGGCAGTGACATTCCAGCACTTACTGAACATTTCCTAGACAGCATTTCAAAGATGGAAGGCCTGCCTCGAAGGCAAATATCAGGCGAAGCTTTAAGCGGGCTCAGTGGCTACCACTGGCCTGGCAACATCAGACAGCTGCATAATGCTCTATTCCGGGCAGTGACCCTGTCTGACCATGATTT
>JAESTR010000058.1 GCA_016763495.1 Kordiimonadaceae bacterium | reverse complement strand
TCTTGGTTTCAACAACACGAACACCACCATTAGCCCGGAAGCCCATATCACCAATACTTGTATTCAAATCGAATTGAACAAAAGCACCAAGGTTTTCTTCCGCAACTGAGCGAATATCGCGGTCCCGCGGAGCGGCACTCAAGTTATAGAGATCCACCAATGTCACTGCAGCGCCAATATTAGGGCTAACCCAAGAAAGGTCCGTACCGCTAGGAATATCCAACCCACTACCAAAGCCCGTTAGTAGACCGGCAAGGTCCGCTGTAACAGGCACAGACGCACCAAGGATATCTGCAACTGAATCATCACGGCGTGCTTCTGCTACATCGAAGCCATACTTCTTCCAGTTAATGCCACCCTTAACAGAGATTGTATCTGTTAAATCATATTCAGCGTTTATCTGAATTGTGTCATACGTATTTACAACGCTGTTTGGCCGGTCCCGTACCTCTGTGAACTCAAACTCGGTAGGATCCGTAACATCAAAGCCGTAATTAAACTGCGGCAAATTCTCATCGCCAGAATAATCATAACTGTAACCGTCAGATATACGGTCAAAGATGATCGTCGTTTGAATAGGGTTTTGGAAATCAGATTTCGATGTCCCAACCAAAGCATCTACCCGGAATGTATCTGAGAAATCATGCGTGATTGTCCCCGTAATTTGCGTAAATACGGTATCAAGTTCATCAAGGCGGTTTTCAACACGAATAAAGGCATTGTCAAAAGTCGCTGAAATCAACTTACCGTCCTGAATGGTATAGTCGGTTACATCCATTTCGTCTTCGTTGTTGCGAATGAGCGCTTCAAGGAATTGCTCCTGACGCGTTCCCTTTAGGGAACCATACAAGCCTTCGATTACGATTTCTGTATTATCGCCTACAGCAAACTGAAGGGCACCATTGATACCAAGGCGTTCTTGCTCGTGTGTAAGGCGGCCATAGCGCGGAATACGAGGATGGAACGCATCATTCACAGCTGCAATTTCACCGTCTGAGGTACATGCAGAACAGCTTAAGAAATCATTTGCCTGCCAACGAACAGTACTTGCCCCTTCTTCCTGAATATTACGCTTTGAATAAGAGACGGCGAACAATAGGCCAACCTTCTTATCGTTCCACGAATTCGTATAAAGAGCAGATGCCCGGGGGCTAACTTTTTCAGCGACATCATTATACAATGCCTGCCCTGCAAGAACGATTGTTTGCCCGTCATAGTCAAAAGGGCGACCTGTGTTTAGATCAACTGTTGCACCAAGAGCTCCTTCGTCCACAGAAGCCTCGGCCGTCTTGCGTACCACTAAGCTATTGAAAAGCTCAGAAGCAAAAATATTAAAATCAAACTGACGAGAACGGTTAGCGCCGCCTGAGCTATCCGTACCACCAGAAGTACCAAGCCCCTCCATGCCATTCACCCGAACACGCGTGAATTGAGGGCCAAGACCCCGCACACTAATATTACGGCCTTCACCAGCTTCGCGGCGTATCGTTACGCCCGGAATACGCTGCAAGGATTCCGCAAGGTTCAAATCTGGAAAGTCAGCAATATCTTCCGCCATAATAGCGTCCACTGACCCAACTGAATTACGCTTTGTAGCAATCGCTGACATCAAACTGCTACGAAAGCCTGTCACCACTATTTCATCGAATACGTCTTCATTTTCAACGTTAGCGTCTTGTGCCATGACAGATGACATTCCGCCAGCTGCAAGCACTACTCCAAGGGATACACCAAGTAATAATTTTCCTTTAGAGTTTCTAAAATCCGTCCTCATCCTGAACCTCCCACGGCATTTCCCAATGCCTATTAAGCAGCGCCACTTGTTAAAATTTAGTTATTTACGCCACATCCACTTTTCTACACAACTATGACCTAGGTCACGCTCCCTAGGGTAACCGGTGTCATTATTTGTGCTACCGGTGTCATAACTATAATAATAATTTGAATAAATCAAATAAAATACGTTATTTTGTGGAATTTACGAGTCATTTTGCAAAAATGACACCGGGATCATTAAGGAATCCGCCAGCTACGAAACAAAATACTTAAAACATGCGCACAGGCACCACCCTAAAATAGCCCTGTAATGCCTTGAAAATTTGCAAAACCAAACAAAAAGGCAGTCTTATTAGCCGAGTCACATACAGACACCATACTGTTAGACAGGTTTCCCATGACCACGCCAGAGGCGGCCAGTCCATAAGAAAAACTAGACTCCAATTACTCTAGCTCCCTTTGGACCTGAGCATACACTGTTTACGCCCATGAGACTTAACGACTAGCCCTCCAGAGATATAAATGTTGATGTTCGCTGATTTTTAAATAGTAATGCATGCAGTCAAGAGCGAGACAGTCCCCCTCAAGCTTAGCCGGTCCGCAGGGAAGACACAGACCATTTATGTGCCGCAGAGTAGGGTAAACCAGTACGCACATAGAGAATAAAGGCTTATGGCTACGTTTGCCCAAAATTAAAACAGGGAATATCTCCTATGTGTTAAGGAAGCGCCTCTGAACTACCATATTGGCAGTAGGGCAGTGTTCAGATTAGCCCACTCCAGCTTCATATTGAGACACCTCCAGATTTATAGACACCCTTATGGAAAACAGGGGCGCAAATCCGGAATTTGGGGCAACCGAAATTCTAAGCCATTGATACTAAATATAGTATGATACCTAATTGTACAATATACAGATCATAACGCACCCAAAAGACCATTTGAGCATGATACTTTAGGTGATTATCATTAAAAGCCTCGCTAGGAACAGCAGATTACAGAGGGGGATTAGTTTGATAGGTAATTGTCTGCCGACATAAGACCCCTTTTACCATTTTCGCAAAAGTATAATATGCAGCCTACAGTAAGAACTCAGTCTTTGCACCTGAAGGCGTGGCGCAACAGTACACGTTCCAAGCCTAACGTAGGGTACATTATTTCGATATTTTTGTGGAAATATTCACAATAATACGATAATAGTGCCTTATTCTGATATTTTTATCGAAATTATATCCAATATCCCGACTGGAGAACCACGTGTTTAAGAGTAAACTATTACTAGCCAGCGCTATAACAACCGCACTTTCAGCATATCCATCCACGTTTGCGCATGCGGCAGACGAAACTGCCTTTGACGATATCATCGTCTCTACAGCAAGCCGGAGTGACAAAACCCTGTCCAGTGAAGGGCGCGCTGTGGCAGTCCTGTCATCCAAAGAACTTGAACTAGTTGGCGCCACACATATCAATGAAGCGATGCTACGCCTGCCGGGTGTGAATTTCTCCCGCAACAATGGCTTGGAATATCTAGCCTCCATCCGCTCGCCAATCTTCACCGGCGCAGGGGCATGCGGCGCTTTTCTCGTGGCACAAGATGGCATCGCCCTACGCTCCGCCGGCTTTTGCAATGTGAACGAATTGTTCGAAGGCTTCACAGAAGTTGCTGAACGCATTGAAGTGACGCGCGGGCCCGGCTCCGCCCTATACGGCTCCAACGCCCTGCACGGCATCATCAATGTAGTGACACCCTCAGCAGATAGCGATGATGGCTTTGCACGCGCAGAGGCTGGCTCTTATGGCTATGCACGCCTAACAGCGTCAAAAGGCTACACAAGCGGCAATCATGGTGTGCGGATCATGGGCTCCGTAACTCATGATGGTGGCTACAGAGATGATGCCGGTTTTGACCAACAGAAAATTGGCCTACGCCACGACTATAAGGGTGACACTTGGGACATCGCTTCAAACATTAGCTTCACCCATTTAGACCAAGACACAGCAGGCTATATTACTGGCCTTGATGCCTATAAGGATAGAACCACTGCAAAAACAAACCCCAACCCCGAAGCCTACAGAAAAGCCACATCTTTCCGCTATTGGTCTCGGCTTTCCCGAGAACTATCTGATGGCGTGCGCTGGCAAATAACGCCCTATTTCCGCTCGCTGGATATGGAATTCCTCATGCACTTCCTGCCGGGCAAACCACTTGAAGAAAACAGCCAAACGAGTGTCGGCCTGCAAAATGGTTTCTATTTTGGGGAAGGCAGCGCCTTGGAAGTCATCACAGGCTTTGACCTAGAATATACGCGCGGCTCGCTTGAGCAAATACAAGCGTCGCCAACAACAGGCTCAGCCTTCCTTCAGGCCACTATCCCTTCAGGCAAACAATATGACTATGACGTAGACAGCTTTATGATCGCAGGTTTCCTTCAAGCGACACTTGAGCTAAGCGATACACTGCAACTTACAGCTGGCGCACGGCTTGAGCATATTTCCTATGATTATACTAATAATATGGTTTCAGGGCGCACGGATGAAAACGGCAACACTTGTGGCTTTGGCGGTTGTCGCTATAGCAGGCCAGAAAGCGGCGAAAACAGCTATACGGCTTTCTCCCCGAAGGTGAGCTTGCTGTATGACTACACTGCGGATCATCAGCTATTCATCACGGCAAGCCACGGATTTCGGGCACCACAAGCAGCAGAGCTATACCGTTTACAGCGCGTTCAAACAGTGGCAGACTTGAAGAATGTAAGCTTAAAGAGCATCGAGCTTGGCTTTCGCGGCAGCAGTGAAAAAGCCAACTACAGTCTTTCTGTCTACGCTATGCAGAAAGACAATTATATCTTCCGGGATGCAGATTTCTTCAATGTAAACGGCGGCAAGTCAGACCATGTTGGCGCTGAAGCGTCCCTTGAAGTTACGCTCAGTGACACCGTCACCCTGCGCGGCAACGCCAGTGTCGCCAAGCACCAGTATGATTTCGACTATATCAGCGGCGGCGTCAATCTAAACGGCAAAGACATTGATACCGCACCGCGGCACTTTGGTAGCGCTCAGCTTACGTGGTCGCCAACCGAGAAATTCTCTACTGAGCTAGAGTGGGTTCATATGGGCAGCTATTATCTGGACCCGGAAAACCAGCACGAATACGAAGGGCATAACTACCTGAACCTGAGAGGTACGTATAAAATTTCGGATACACTCAGCCTATTCGCACGGGTAATCAACCTGACCAATGTGAAATATGCTGAGCGCGCTGATTATACCCGCTTCACGGATGAGCGCTACTTTCCGGGGAAACCAACATCTGTATATGCAGGTATTAAAGCTAACTTCTGAACCAGAGGCTCACCGGCATCTCACAGATAGAAAGGGCGCTTCAGGCGCCCTTTTGAGTCGGAACACGCTCACCTTTTGGTAATAAATATAAATTTTTAGCCAAAAATGGCCTCTTCATCGAAAACGGTAACGACACTGATTCTAACGCATGAATTTATATTTATGTGTTTTAAAACAATGTATTATGTATTTTTTTTACGATAAAATATAACAATAGTTAGTATTCTATTTTAATTTAATTTCGAAATTTTCTTGACTGAACGTTAACCTCCGTTACGCTCCATGACTAATAATCGCGCAAAAAACTGTGCAAATGTTAAGTAATCAGGAGGGTAATGTGAAATTGGGCATCGATAGCACCCAGGGGCTAATATCGAAATTCATCAGGAAGACGTCTTTAGTCGTTCTTTCTTTAGTAATGGCTGAGGCTGCGTTTGCATCCCCGCCTCCACCGGTCGTAGACGATTGCTCCGCCCTGCGGGTTATGGATTTCTCCAAAATCAGCAACGGTGACGCTGCAACAAAGGTAATGAGCGGCACGCTGATAAAAGGCGTTGAACTAACGCCTGCCGAAGCGCGTCAAATCTCACGGCGTGGCATGGTTATGGGCGCACCGTTTTCTGCGACCAGCAAGCGCCTGCCCGATCATTGCCTTGTGATGGGCTACGTGAGCCCCCACATCAAGTTTGAGCTCCGCCTACCTACTCCTGAAAACTGGAACAATAAATTCCTCCTTACAGCCTGCGATGGCTTTTGCGGTAAAGCACCCTCAGATGCCCCAATGGCTGGTGTAGCGCGCAACTATGCGGCTATGTCAACTGATGGAGGCCACTGGGGCGAGCACCCTTTTGACGGTGTCTGGGCGAAAGACAATATGCAAGCCCGCATTGACTTCGCCTACAGGGCAAACCATGTACTATTGATGGCAGCCAAAGCCATCACCAAAGCCTATTACGGTGTACAGCAAAAATACTCCTACATGACAGGTTGCTCGAAAGGCGGCCATGCAGGTGTTATGTCTGCGCAGCGCTACCCGAACGACTTTGACGGCATCATTGCACGTGACCCAACAATTAATTACACGAAGGTAAACGTCCTGCGCTGCGGCGACACCACCCTTGCCGTATATGACAAAGAATGGAACGTGCTGCTAGACGCGTCTAAAACACCGCTTATTCAGCAAGCTGTGATGGATTATTGCGATGATAAAGACGGCCTTAAAGACGGCCTTATTAGTGACCCGCGCAAATGTGATTTTGACCCAAAAACAATTCAGTGTGGCCAACCGGGCGTGGGGCCTGATTGCTTAACCGCGACAGAAACCCAAGCACTAATAGACCTATATTCTCCGATTTTGGATGAAAACGGCAAAGAAATATACGCAGGTCAGCCACTTGGTTCAGAAATGGCGTGGCCAGCTTGGGCACTGCCAACCAGCGCAGACGATAAAATTTATGCCTATAAAGCCTATACTGAATACCTGAAGTATTTTGCTTTCCGCAAAGCGCCGGGCATTGATTTTGACCCACGCGATTTTGATTATAACCGCGACAAAGGCCAATTGGCCGACATGTCTCATGTGTTTGACGCCGATAACCCAGACATGCGCGACTTTCGCGACAGCGGTAACAAGCTGATGGTACTGCACGGCTGGGCAGACCCGGCTGTACCACCAAACGCCACTATTGAATGGTATGAAATGGTGTCCAACACTATGGGTGGGCGTGACCAGATCCATGACTATATGCGCCTATTCCTAATGCCCGGCCTGAACCACTGTGACGGCGGCGTTGGCCCAGAAACATTTGAGGCCCTTTCCCTACTTGAAGACTGGGTTGAAAACGGCAACGCACCGGACATGATGATGACCAACAAGCTGTTCCAAGGTGAAGTAGAGCGCACGCGCCCAGTTTATCCGTACCCGCTTGAAGCCAAATACAAAGGCCGTGGCAGCATTGATGATGCCAAAAACTTTGAACCGTTTGACCCAACAAAATAATGCACCGGAGACCAAAAATGTTATTGAAAAAACTATTAGTATCCACGTGCATTGCCGCCAGTGTTGCCTCAAGCTTCACTGGCGCGGCACAGGCTGCCAAAGCCAGCAAGTTTAACGAAGAACTTTGCGCTTCTTACTTTGACAAGCAATTAGTACGGAAAGCTTATTTTGGATGGGGCGGCAAACCGACCGACCCAATGGCTATACCAAGCCACACACTGCGCATGGTAGAAAGCAAAGTAACCAGTTCGTTTTCTGACAAAATGGCACTCGGCATTAATGCCACTCCCGCCCTTTTTAAAGAAGTTTGGAAATCCGTTGATATGTGGGGCGAAAAAACCCCGATCAAAGTTGTGATTACAGTGGATGGTTGGCAGGCATTTGCCTTCCCGGGCCATGTACCAACAACGCGCAAAGAAGACCACGCCAACGGCTTTTATGATGTCTTTGCAGATGATGGCAGCGGCCTGCGCGGCCATATCAGCCCAAAAGACGTGAGCCTTATCTACGCTGTTAATTTGCCTGCGCAAGACGGCACTGCGCTTCGCGCTCTTTCCTTCTATAGCCAAAAAGGCGACCTTATCTTGGGTCTCTATGCCACTGAAGGCGGTAAACCCCAAAACGCTGAAGCCATTGCAGGCTTCGACAAATCTTGGGACCTGCTGAAATCTATGCCGCGCGCATGTAAAACCCCAACGCCGAATAGCTAAGGGCAAGGAGAAGCATTATGAAACATACTTTTAAGAATACTGTCGGCCTTCTTGCCCTGTCTCTTGCATTCGGCACCACAGCCGCAAAAGCAGACTTTAGCGTAAAAAAGGCCGTGCCAGTTTGCGCTACGGCCAAAATAGCTAAAAAGGTGCAAGCCACCTACAAAACTGTGACCGGCGCGCCAATTCCTGTGGTTAGCCGCATGACTGGCTTGCCTGAAGTACAGGTTATCACTGGCCTACCAAAGGAAAACCGCTTCAGCATCAAGGCAACACCACAAATCGTAAAAGACCTGTGGAAATCAATCGACGCGTGGGGCCGCGACACAGAAGTGCGCCTGATTTATACAATGGGCGGTGACCATGTGCTAGATTTCCCAAGTAAAATTCCACAGAGAATATCAAGGGGATAATGTTTGGCCAGATAAATCCTTGAGTAAGATACAACTCCTGCATACAGAAACATCCATCCAAAGTATT
>JAESTR010000057.1 GCA_016763495.1 Kordiimonadaceae bacterium | reverse complement strand
AGCTATGGCCCCATATGGCTGGGTGTTATGATGGCAATGAACTTGCAGACAAGCTTCCTGACTCCCCCCTTTGGCTTTGCCTTGTTTTACCTACGCGGTGTGGTGCCTGACCACATCCCAACAAGCGCCATATACAAAGGCGTGGTACCTTTTGTGATTATCCAGATATTTGCGCTCGGGCTCATCGCGCTTTTCCCTGAAATTGTAACGTGGCTGCCTAAAGTTATTTTTGGCTAAGGTCAGCCATATTCAAGTTGATCACAAGAGGTTCATTTGAACCTGTCAGCCTTCATTGCTACATGCCTATTCATGAAAAACACACTCAAAAAAATCTGGGCCTGTGTAGGCGTGTCAGGGATAATCATTGCAGCTTTGTGGGGCAACCTCATCTATATGAACCTGCGCCCTTCAGATGATATCCTTGAAGGCTGGGCGGAATACACCCCAGCCCACTTTGAGCAACTAATGGCAACAGATGAACCTGTCCTCGTAGAAATTTATGCATCATGGTGCCCAACCTGCCTGCTGCAGCACAAAGCCTTTGAAACACTTGTGGATGAAGGCCGTGCGCCGAGAATAAACGCCGTACGTGTGGACTTTGAGCGGGATGTAGATTTCATCCAAAAGCACAAGTTCCTTGGCACAGGGTATTTGTTGATTTTTCGTAGTGGCAAAGAAATAAAGCGTGCCTCTGGGCTCATAACCTCTGAGAAAATCAGCCAGTTTCTGCAAGGGTATCAATAAGCGACCAATACCAACAGAACCGTTTCTCTCACAACAAGCTGAATGCGCAAATTACTCCTGACAATTTATGTCACTAAGTCATGCGATATAGCGGATCAGCATTATATTTTGAAAGGCTAGACAATGATTGGTTACACGACTGTAGGCGCAAGCGATTTAAAAAAAAGCGGTGAATTTTACGATAAGGTATTTGCCACTGTGGGCGCTAAAAGAGTGATGGACTTTGATACTTTCACGGTTTGGAACACTAGCGAAGGAGGTGCAGGCTTCTCCATTACATCACCGTTTAATAAAGAAGCACCAACAGTTGGCAACGGCGTGATGATGGCTATTAGCGCACCTGACCGTGCGACTGTTGACAAGATGCATGCCACGGCACTGGCTGAAGGTGGCACATGTGAAGGTAAACCAGGTTTACGCAGTGAAGTTTCTGGCTTTTATGCTGCCTATTTCCGGGACTTGGACGGCAACAAACTTAACGCATTTCACTTGAAAAGTGCCAGTTAGTCATCCCCATATAGCTCTAGTAATAAAGGCGCTTTTAAGCGCCTTTATTTTTGGGCATTCACTGCTGCATACCCAAGTATACAAATATGTATTCCTAATATAAGGTTTTGGCTTCTTTACCTGAGCCCCAAACTCCTTATCTTCAATATCAACAGATACATTGAAAGGGCACGACAATGATTGGTTATACAACAGTAGGTACAAACGACATTAAGAAGGCAGCTGTATTTTATGACAAAGTGGCCGCGGCGCTAGGCGGCGGGCGCGCTATGGAATTTAATCATAACGGTGAAAAAGTTGAAAAGGACGGAGACTTTATCCTTTGGGCGAATGACCCCAAAAAGCCGGGCTTTGCCGTAACCAAGCCCTTTAACGGCGAAGCTGCCAACGTGGGTAATGGTGTGATGATCGCACTTTCTGCCGGATCTCGTGATACTGTCAAAAAAGTCTATGACGTTGCCATTAAAGCAGGCGCATCTTGCGAAGGAAAACCGGGCATCCGCGGCTCTGAAAGTGGCGGCTTTTATGCTGCTTACTTCCGTGATCTTGACGGCAACAAGCTAAACGCTTTCTGCTTCGATCCGCAGTAAACAATGACATTTTGATCAAGATAATAGCCAAAGGCCGGGCCGTGCGCTCGGCCTTTTTGTTTAGGCTTTATTTTTTACTCATCGCCTTTAGCATCGCACCCATCATTTCATGGATTTTGTTCATGGCTTTCAAAGGTCGTATCATCACTTTAAATTCTGTGATCAAACCTTTATCGTTCCATTTGATCATATCAACACCGTTCACCGTGATATCATCAATTTTTGTTTCAAACTCCAATACAGCACCATTTTCTGACCGATATTCTGCCAGGTACTTAAAATTCTCATTGCCCAAAACCTGAACCGCGGCAGAAAGATACATTGTTGTTATGCCCTTCCCCTCTTGCGGCGCATGCACGACGGGGGAATAAAACACTACATCGTCCGCTAAAAGCTGAGATAGCAGTGCAGGGTCTCTCTTTTTAATAATATTGTGCCAACCAGCTAAAGCATCAGTCATAAACACCCCTTAAATGCATAAAGGCACCACCAAATTGGGGATGCCTTTATCAAGTAAGTCGAAATTCAGAAATTCCAAATTAACCGCTGAATTTATTATTCCTTGGAAAGCCCATTGGAGGCAAACGCCCGGCGTTACCGCGCTTACCTGTCCATGGGGTAAGTTCGGTTTCTGTACGCCAGCGGTCGCTTGAGCCACCCATTGGCCATGTTAGCCCTTCTTCACGGTGGAAGACTGTTACGTCAGCCAAGTTACAGCCTTTATAGCGCTGTAGTGCAACACCCTGCCCGCGGTTCATGGTTGGTAACTCATCAATACCAAAGATCAGCAGTTTCCGGTTTTCGCCAATAACCGCCACGCTGTCCCCATTCACGGTAAAGCAGTGCGTCGCAACGGCGTCACCCGGCAGGTTCAAAATCTGTTTCCCGCCCCTTTTCATGGCAATGGCATTGTCTGCTTCAACAATGAACCCTTTACCAATGGAAGACGCCACAAACATTTTGCCGCCCGGTACAGCCGCCAACAAAGCAATCACTTCATCGTTGGCATCCATATCCACCATCAAGCGTACAGGCTCACCGTCCCCACGTCCGCCTGGCAGTTTATCGCCGCCGAGAGTGTATATTTTACCGTTTGTCGCAAAAAGGAATATCTTGTCTGTCGTATAGGCATGGAAACGGAATTTCTCTTCGTCGCCTTCTTTATACTTCAGCACTTCCTCAGCCTTAGTGTGGCCCTTAATGCCGCGTATCCAACCGCGTTTAGAGCAGATAACCGTGATTGGCTCTTTCTCAATCATAGCTTCAATCGGCACAGCTTCAGATACAGGCGCTTCACCAAACCGGGTGCGGCGCTTGCCTAATTCTGTTTCTTGGCCAAACTTCTCTTTGATCCCGACAAGCTTCTCACCAACTGCAATCCACTGCAATTCTGGTGATTTTAAAAGAGACCTAATTTTTTTGCCTTCTTTTTCCAGCTTAGTATGCTCAGCGCGAAGTTCTATTTCCTCAAGTTTTCTGAGGGAACGCAACCGCATATTCAAGATGCCTTCAGCCTGATTGTCCGTCAGGTCAAAGGTTTTCATCAAGCACGGCTTCACTTCATCTTCTTCACGGATGATGCGGATCACTTCATCAAGATTAAGGTACGCAACCAGATAGCCGTCCAGCATTTCAAGCCGGCGGATAATTTTATCAAGCCTATATTGATTACGACGTGTAAGAACGATGATCTGATGATCTAGGAAACTTTCAAGTACTTCTTTAAGCGGCAGAACCCGTGGCCGGTTGTCCATCGCAATAACATTCATGTTAAGGGAGAAGCGTACTTCAAGCTCAGTGAGCTTAAACAAGCTATCCATCAACATTTTTTCGTCAATCGAACGATTCTTTGGCTCCAGCACGATACGGATATCTTCAGCAGATTCGTCTCGCACGTCTGTAAGAATAGGCAACCGCTTATCCGTGATCAAATCAGCGATTTTTTCAATCAGCTTAGATTTCTGAACCTGATACGGTATTTCGGTGATGACAATATTATATAATCCGCGAGGAAGCTCTTCCTTTTCCCACGTGGCACGCAGGCGGAAACCGCCCCTACCAGTCTCGTAGGCTGCCAAGATATTTTCGCGCGGCTCAACAATCTGCCCGCCTGTTGGGAAATCAGGGCCCTGAATATGGTTAAGCAAATCAGCGGT